>CATZDY010000140.1 GCA_958417755.1 uncultured Peptococcaceae bacterium | reverse complement strand
TCAATTGATAATTTGATTTTTCCAGAACCTAATGTTTAGCATGAGTATCGAAAGAAAATTGTCATACGATTAAATGAATGCTCCCACTATCAATTAAAAGTAATATCCGCTACCACTGAAGCAATGTTAGAAAATGAATAACCCCCAATATGATTTCACTGGATATCACCCAATCCTACTATTATGTGGCTCCTTTGATTTCATTAGGATTCACAAACATAATATCCAACCCCATCTCTTGGGCCAAAGCTACTGTTTTGCTCGTACCTCCAAGGGTTTTGCCGTCAAAGCAGGCAATCATATGGGCACAATGATTTAGCATATACAATATGCAGTCATCCCTACAGGTGGGCGTATAAGTCGTCTTACATAATACAACCACTTCATCTGCTTGGGCTAAAATTTCGTTATAATCCCACTGACTTTTTTTACTCCAAGTATAGGATTGCCCTGTATAAGGACATAAAGCAATCAATCGAATTTCTTTTTCAGGATTGGCTTTTTTTAATTGCAAAACAATTTGTGCAGCCCAAATATCAACCCCCTCTTCCATGGCACTATAAAAAGATTTACATCCTTGATCTATTTTCTTCTCAATGGCAACGGCCAATGCAATGATAAAATGGACGAATATACCATTCTTGTCATCAATTTCCCATGGAAGTTTATACGGTCGATGTCCAGTAAAGCAACAACATAATTCATTTTCCGCCATCATTGCATCCTCCCCAAGGTTTTCTATTAGACACCATTATAAATGTCCAAAAGTTAATTTTCAAGACATTTGGATAACTTTAAGATAACAAAACAGGAGGCTAAGAGACAATGATGGCAGTAGAACATGGCATTTTAGGAAGAAGCATCAGGGCAGCAAGGGAGAAAAAATCTCTAACCCAAGAAAATTTAGCAGAAATACTTGAAATCAGTGCAATGCATGTCAAACAAATCGAAAGCGGGAGAAGGAATCCTTCTGTCAATCTACTTTTCAAGATTGTTCAAGCATTGGACATGTCCTTGGACAAAATGATTTCTCCTCAAAACAATGACACAAAGGATATCAATCCCATTATAGTAAAAATCAATCAATGCACAGAAAAACAACAACAGGCTCTTTATAAATTATTAGATGCTTTCATAAATAAGATATAATCAGGTATTACATTTTAATTGTTTTAATTGATGAGTAGTAGCCGGAGGAACAGCTAGTTGCGATGTTAAGATTTCTTTTTCTAACTCTGTGATATGTCTCCAAAAACGTTTGGGCATATGGGATCTACGGCATTGGGGATTTAGGCGTGCCTCAATGGCAATAACCTTATAATACTGTTGCCATAAACTTTGGTATTTTTGTTCAGGCCCATGGGTTTCTGGGAGCTTTATCTTATCCAAAGGCATTATGTTTGCTTGCTTTGAATCATAAACCAAAACCATGGCATGGGTCTGATCATAAATAAGAAATTGTTCATCAGGATAACGATGGCAAAAATGCTTTTGGATAAGGGGCAAAACAAAGTGTTTGGGTTCAATGATGGATACAAGGGTTTGTTGATATTCTGCAAAGCGAATAAATCCAAAAAACTGGCGACTTTCATGTTGCACAGCCCTCACCATCTGGTAAACCGCGTGAACTGTTCCATGGGTCAGCATGGTAACAACAGGAGGGCCTATTTGATAACCCAAGCGAATAAAATGAAACATAGTTAGCTCTTTTCCTTCCACCCCTGCCAAAAAAGCAACTTTAAGCCAATTTACCGCAGTTTGCTTGATTTTATGGGTAAGCGAAACGTACACACGTTTCGCTTTTTCATGGTCTGTGATAATTTGCTTGACAGGATATAAAAATCCCCTGGGCATATCATCTGGGACAATGTCTTGGGGCATTTCACCACAATGATAACTTTCAAATACGCAGCATAAAAAACCAATAAAGCTTCCATCATATACATACATGACATCTAAATCTCCCCTGTTAGACACTGTGCCACATCCTCTTCCGTAAAATTTGTTTGGGAAAACAGAGAAAACTGTTTATTTTGAGACAACAACTTTGTACTACGCTTTGAAAGTAATGCCTGTGCAATCCCCTCTGGCGTATGGCTTAGTCCTTTGGCCTGTTTACCTTGGCAGGTAATAAAATATTGCGCTCGTTTTAATACAACGCCGATTTTTTTTAGCCCTTCAGCATCTAATGAACTATTTCGCCGGGCTATCATAATGCGTCGGGCGCTTTTTACCCCAATCCCTGGCACTCGCAATAACATTTCATAATCAGCAGTGTTCACTTCCACAGGGAAGAGATTCATATGCCGTAAGGCCCAATTGCACTTGGGATCTAAATAAGGATTAAAGTTAGGTTGTGCTTTATCCAGCAATTCAGAGGCATGAAAGCCATAAAAACGCAATAACCAATCCGCTTGATACAAACGATGTTCCCGCAACAAAGGAGGTTTGGTATCCAAAGAAGGTAACAAAGCATCCCCTTGTAAAGGTGTATAGGCGGAAAAGAATACCCGCTTTAAGCCATATTTGCGGTATAAGCTCTGGGTAAGGGTTAAAATTTGATAATCAGTATCCCCAGTGGCGCCCACAATCATTTGGGTGCTCTGTCCTGCGGGTACAAAATCCGGTGCATATTTATACCGCATTAAATCTGTGCGATTTTCCTGTATCCCATTTTGAATCAAATGCATGGGCCCCAAAATAGAATGCTTGGTTTTATCTGGCGCCAATAATTTCAGACTTTCTTGGGAAGGTAATTCAATGTTAATGCTCATGCGATCAGCTAAAAATCCCAGCTGTTGAATCAAACGATCCTGGGCGCCTGGGATAGCCTTTACATGAATATAACCTTGAAAATGATACTCTTTTCTCAATACTGTCAAAGTACGAAGCAATTGTTCACAAGTATAATCAGGATTTCTCAAAATGCCAGAACTTAAGAATAAACCTTCAATATAATTACGCCGATAAAATTGAATGGTTAAATCCGCCAGTTCCCGTGGAGTAAAGGCTACTCTCTTGGTATCGTTTGCAACACGATTGAGACAATATTTACAATCATATATACAATGGTTTGTTAACAATACTTTTAATAAGGAAATACACCGTCCATCTGCGGAAAAGCTATGACAAATTCCTGTAGATGCTGTGCTCCCTATCCCTCCTTTTTGCGCTTTACGATTTACGCCACTGGAAGTACAAGCAACATCATATTTTGCCGCATCTGCAAGAATCGTTAATTTTTCTAACAAGTCCACCAAAATCACCCCTACACAGAACATATGTTCTATTATATGTTCTGTACCCCTTTTTAACAAGAACCAAAATTATCCATTACATATTGGTTTCTTCATTGCAAGTAAGAAATTTACTTATAAAAAATTTCCCTTTCCAATGAAAACTAATTATGGTTATAAAAAAACAAGCCCAGAAATCAAATTCTGCGGCTTGTATCATGCCCTGATAACCAGTATTTTTACGGTTGATGATCAATATATTTAACCTTGTATTCTTCTAAAGTTTTAATCCCTTTCTTCTGCATATCCATTGCTATCTCCACCCCAACATAAGTGATATGCCAAGGTTCTGCTTTATAACCAGTCACATCCTCTGTTTCTTTTTGATATTGTACAACAAACCCGTATTGTTGTGCATTTTTTGCCACCCAAAATGCTTCCTGGGAATTAGCGAAATCTTGTAAATTTCCATCCGCTCCCACCAAATCAATGGCTTGTCCTGTATGATGTTCACTATAGCCTGGACGTGCACTGGTTTCATCCACTACTTCTTGGGATTCTTGCTGTAAATATTGTTGGTACAAATCCCTTTGATAGGCAATAGACCGATAACCAGAGGCTGCACGGATAGTATAGCCTTGGACAAGGGCATCCGCTTGCATTTGTTCAAAAGCTTCCTTTGTTTCTTCAGTTACATATTGTCCGGAAGATAACTTCATAAGATTAGCAGGAACGTAATCATCTGGTAAACGGTTATATTTATTGACCAAAAGCAACTTGGCATTAAAATCCGTAATTGTTTTTACATTGCTATAAAAAGGCTTGTCCAATCCCACATTGACCCGCCATACCACATCTTCTGCTGAAAACTCTGGATGTTCCTTTTGATAAGCCACATAACGATTTTCTTTATCTGCTTCATAATAATATACCTTGCTAAAATCCATATTCGGGCTTGTCCATACAGCAGCATAAACATTTTTTACTTTATCAAAAGCTTGGACCACAACAGCGGAAACGCATACCATGACCAGTAACATCAGGCCAGAGGTTAAACATAGACGAAACCAATTGACCCTTTTTTTTCTCTTTCTCTTCTTTGGACTTGTTTCACCTTGCCAATATATATACTCCAAAATCCGACACTCCTATTCATAAAAAATCCTCTTGTTCTACAATACAAGAGGATTTTTTCCAAACAGCATCAGACCTGTGTCTACTCCTTATCCATTCTGTATCTTTATTGCATCATCTTTTAGCCCAAGGAAATCATCAGATCATAATTCATCGCATCATTATAATTGACAAAAATGTGAATAGGCACATCAATCGCAGCTAAAATATAATAAAATCTATTAGTATATTGATCATGTTCTTTATAAACATACTGATATTTACCTTCTATCCCTAGGTAATGCATATATTTCTCCCCCACAGACTTGATTTGGAATTGGGCCCAGTTCTGCTTTCCTTTCTCTATTGCAATATTATAAATCTTGGCTGTCACAGCATCCAAGAGGATACACACCAGCTCACTATCTTTGCCTTGAAACTCCAAGGCCCACAAAGCCATTTGCTTATTCCCATTCGTTTTATCTACTACTTTGATAAAAGAAGAACGTTTCAAAAAGTCAATGGTTAAGGGAGGACAAATCTCTTCTTTTTTTAATATATCTATTTCCTTTTTGGCAGCACGAACAATTTCTGTTAAATTCATCTCATTGTTTTGGGGCACGAATTCATTGCTATATAAAATCAAATGATTATCAACGCTTGCCCAATCACTTTTGAGAATCGCTTCTTCTTTCTTATCGTCAATAGTAACCAGTGAAGTACGTTGATATAAACTAGAAACCCATCCTAACTTTTCTTCAGGGGACAATTCTTTATAAATAGGCAGTACATTTGGTAAAGTTTCAGCTTGTATTACATTGACATACTGTTGATTTTGGTAATCTGATAATAACCTGGGCAACCACAAAGCAATGAAAGCCATAAGCAAAATAATACCAACATAAGAGAAGTATTTGATTTTAAGCTTCACTTTCCCCACCTGTTTCTTCGGCCTTTTCCATTAGTGGCAAGGCAATGCTTACCATGGTACCACATCCCACCTTACTTTGGATGACCAATCTTGAATGGTGAATTTCTGCTATTTCTTTACATAAACTCAATCCCAAACCTGCCCCATGTTGGTTTCTGGAACGGGATTTATCCACCATATAAAAGGGTTCCATTATTTTTTTTACTTCATCTTCCTCTATACCGCAGCCGTAATCTTTGACTGCAATCACATATTCTTTTTCTGCCGCTGCTCCATGTAATTCTATCAATCGTTTGGTGGCAGGTGCTTTTCTGGCATTGTCCAATATATTTAAAACCAATGTTTTCATCAAATCTCCGTCCACAGCGATAATTGTGCTCTGGGCGTTGGTGATAAATTGAAACTCATACTGCTTTGCAATGGGTTGAAATACAGCTGCAATGTCATATAAAAAAAAAGCAGCATCCACTGGTTTCAATTCATAACTTTGCCTTTTTAGCACCAATAGATCCAGCAATTTAACAGAAAGAGATTCCAACCGTTTTCCTTCATGATAAATATAGTTGGCTGAAGAAAATAATAAATCCGGCTCAACTACCTTTGAACGCAGCATGTCCGAATAGCCGATGATGGATGTCATGGGAGTTTTCAATTCATGGGCAAAATTCGCCACAAATTCCTCCCGTTGGCGAACTTCATCTTTTAATTCTATTATTTTACTCTCTATGGCTTCTGCCATGGCATTAAAATCTTTTGCCAGCTCTGCAATCTCATCTTGCCCTTGTAACTGAATCCGCTGCTCATAATTCCCCTTGGCAATATTGCGCGTTGTAACGGATAAAATTCTAAGGGGTCTGGTAATCAAAGCGGATAATCCATAGACCCCCAGGGCGCCTATGCTTAGCATAATGAGCATGATACTGGTCAAAATATTGATTTGTCTTGTTTTCATCGTAAACAAAGAACTGATGTCCCGGTTAATTTGAATGTAAATGGTTCTACCGCCCACCACAATGGCACAGGCATTGCTTACAATATGACGGTTATCTTTTTTAGTAATACAGTATAATCTTTCTTGGGCTTGTATTTTTTTTACCAAGGCAGGATCCCATGGCTCCTCTATATTTTGATAGATAGGTTTGTAATCTTCTCC
>CATZDY010000139.1 GCA_958417755.1 uncultured Peptococcaceae bacterium | reverse complement strand
CTGAAGAAATTTCTCCCGGTTGTTCATAAGAGTGTGGTGATGCTATTGCTTAATTGTTCGCCAAACCACATCTGAGGTTTTTTATTGTCTCGGTTTATGGAGCCTCCGGCTTCAGTCGGAGGCTTTTTTATATTGTTTGAAACCAATGTATTTTCCCAGGTTTCAACAAATGCAATTCTGGCACCCATTTTTTCTTACTTGTGTTACTATACTGTTTGACAAAGGAGTGATCCCATGGAATTGGTCAAGCTTACCATCAACGGCCAAGAATACGAAGTTTCCCCAGGAACAACCGTATTAAAAGCAGCCGAAATGGCAGGTATTGATATTCCTAGACTCTGCTATGAAGATGATCTAAGTCCTTATGGGGCTTGTAGGTTATGCGTAGTGGAAATTGAGGGTATGCGCAATTTGCCTGCTTCTTGCGTTACCACTGTCACGCCGGGCATGGTGGTTCATACCCATTCTCCGGCTGTTATGGAAGCCCGTCGTACCATTTTGGAACTCTTGTTAGCCAATCACCCCACTGACTGTCTAACCTGTGAAAAAATGGGTAATTGCAAGCTTTCCCAATATAGTTATGAGTATGGTGTGAAAGAAAGTCCCTTCCACGGAGATAGACACCATTATGAAATTGAGGATAACAATCCTTTTATTGTCAGGGACATGAACAAATGTATCCTATGTGGCAAATGTGTCCGGGCTTGCGCTGAAATCACCGGAAAAAATAACATAGACTATGCCTTCCGGGGTTTTGACAGCAAAATCAGTACCTTTGGAGATACCTCCTTTGTGGATTCTGATTGCGTCTTTTGCGGCGCCTGTGTTTCTGTTTGCCCCACAGGAGCTATGACAGAAAAAAGCATCCAGCATAAAGCCAGACATTACGATTTCACCAAAGTTAAAACCACCTGTCCTTTCTGCGGCACTGGTTGTAACTTTGATTTATGTGTCAAAGACGGCAAAGTTGTGGCTGTAACCACTGGAACGGATAATGTGGTGAACGGCAGAGCTCTCTGTGTAAAAGGCCGCTTTGGTTGGGATTATATTTATAGTCCCAAACGTTTAACCACCCCATTGATTAAAAAAGACAATGCCTTTGTCCCCGCCTCTTGGGATGAAGCCTTGGATCTCATTGCCTCACGTTTACTAGAAGTAAAAAATCAACATGGGCCGGATTCTTTTGCAGCTTTAAGTTCCGCCCGTTGTACCAATGAGGAAAACTATTTGCTGCAAAAAATCGTAAGGGTGGTGATGGGCACAAACAATATTGACCACTGTGCCCGTACCTGACACGCTCCCACTGTGGCCGGTCTGGCCACTTCATTCGGTAGCGGAGCAATGACAAATTCTATTTCTGAAATTGCAGAAACTGAGCTTATGTTGCTCATTGGTACCAATACCACTGAAGCGCATCCTATTATTGGTTATAAAATGCGCCAAGCAGCCCGTCGCGGGGCCAAGCTCATTGTGGTGGATCCCAGACGGATCGAATTGGCAGAAGAAGCTGATTATTGGCTACGCATTCAACCGGGTACAGATATTCCTTTGTTAAACGGTTTAATGCATATTATTTTAAAAGAAAATCTCCAAGATAATCAATTCATTACAGAAAGAACGGAAAACTACCAAGCTTTAAAAGAAACAGTAGAAAAATATACCCCAGAGCATGTGTCTCAATTAACCGGTATTCCAGAACAAACCCTATATGATGTAGCCCGGCTCTATGCCACCACAGACAAAGCCATGATTTTCTATACCCTAGGTATTACAGAGCATGTTTGTGGTACCAATAATGTGATGAGCATAGCAAATTTGGCCATGTTAACCGGTCATTTGGGTCGTCCAGGAACAGGGGTAAATCCCATCCGGGGACAAAATAATGTGCAAGGGGCCTGCGACATGGGGGCATTGCCCAATGTATATCCAGGCTATCAAAATGTAACGGATGCCAATAGTAAGAAAAAATTCGAAGAAGCCTGGGGCGGTCCATTGTCCGGGGAAAAAGGCTTGATGATCCCAGCTATGTTTGATGCTGCTAATAAAGGCACCTTAAAGGCTATGTTCATTTTAGGAGAAAACCCGGTATTGACAGACCCTAACAGCAATCACATTCGTTCTGGTTTAGAAAAACTGGACTTTTTGGTGGTACAAGAATTATTCTTCACAGAAACCGCTGAATATGCGGATGTTGTCTTACCATCAGCCAGCTTTGCCGAAACAGACGGTACTTTTACCAATACCGAGCGTCGGGTGCAACGGGTGCGCAAAGCCATAGAGCCTTTGCCAGGGAAAACCAATTGGCAAATTTTAATGGAGCTGGGCAATAAACTGGGGTATCCCATGGATTATAATAGTCCGGCGGATATCTTTGCTGAAATGGCTTCCTTAACTCCAGCCTATGGGGGTATCAATTATAGTAGAATCGAAAACCAAGGCCTGCAATGGCCCTGTCCGGATTTAAACCATCCAGGGACACCTTATTTGCATGCAAAAACCTTTTCCAAAGGCAAGGGCTCATTCCAAAACATTGAGCATACTCCTCCTGCGGAATTACCGGACAAGGAATATCCATTCTTATTGTCCACTGGGAGAATTTTATACCATTACAATGTAACAACTCCTTATTCGGAGTCTCTTTTCAGCATGTGGAACGAGGAATATGCAGAAATGAATCCCCATGACGCAGCCCAATTGCAACTATCCTATGGAGATACGGTAAAAGTCCATTCCAGACGGGGCGAAGCGATTACCAAAATACAAGTGACGGATCGAGTACCGCCGGGCATGATTTGGATGTCATTCCACTATAAAGACAGCCCAGCCAATGCCCTTACCAGCGATGCCATTGATCCCATTACCCAAACAGGGGAATACAAGGTTTGCGCTGTACAAATCGAAAAAATATAACCCAAATTTTTCAAGGGAGTGGTGAACGTTTCACTGCTCCCTTACATAAAACAAGAAATGTTTTATTTTCATCCCATTGCCTAGGAAAAGGCAAGAGGGATATTTTGTAATGGCATACTAGAAACAAGTTCGGGAAATATAATAACAGTTCTGCTTTTCATAGGAATTTTGTGAAGAAAAAAATAGACAACAAAAAGGGCGGTCTTTGACCGCCCACATTTGACTGAGCGAGAATTATGATTGACTTGTTTCTATATATCCGTAAATCAATTGTGCTGTTTTGAGTTTGCTATAAGGAAGTGTAACTATGCGTAAAGTACCTGTACAGGAAGCTGTGGGAATGGTACTGGGACATGATGTAACTAGAATCATTCCTGGTAAAGAAAAAACCAGGGCTTTTCAAAAGGGCCATATTATCCAGGCAAGTGATGTTGAAGCCCTACGAAACATTGGGAAAGAACATATATATGTGTGGGAACCGGATGATAACATGATCCATGAGGATGAAGCAGCCTTACGGTTAGCCCGAGCCTCCATAGGCCAAGGCATTGTGACGGATCAGCCTAATCAAGGAAAAGTATCTTTAAAAGCATCACACCAAGGATTATTAAAAATTGATCCAGAACGTTTGTACCAATTGAATAGCCTGGAAGATATTGTTTTTTCCACCCTTCATACCAATAGAATGGTGGAAAAGGAACAAATTATCGCTGGCACCCGGATTACCCCCATTGCCATAGACCAAGATAGACTTATACAGGCGGAAAAGATTTGCCAAACCCCAGAACCTCTTATACAAGTAAAACCTTTTTATCCCCATTGGGTTGCTGTGGTTACCACAGGCAATGAAGTCTATACCGGACGGATCCAAGATGCTTCCTGTGGTGTAATTCGCAAAAAGATAACCCCTTTTGGAGGAAGATTTCTGTCCCAATCCATTGTGCCAGATGATCAAACCATCATTACCACTGAAATCCAACGCTTTATCAATGAAGGAGCGGAAATGGTTTTTGTCAGTGGAGGAATGTCCGTGGATCCTGATGATGTTACGCCTTCCGGTATTCGAGCCACAGGAGCAGAAGTAATTTTTTATGGAGCACCTGTATTACCTGGTTCCATGTTTATGCTTGCTTATCTTGGTCGGGTCCCCATTTGCGGCTTGCCAGGTTGTGTTATGTTCAATGGCGTCACCATTTTAGATTTACTATTACCTCGTTTCTTTGCCGGGGAAAAGGTAAAACGCAGTGAGGTAATTGCTTTGGGACATGGCGGCTTATGCCAAGAATGTGAAGTATGCCATTATCCAGCTTGTTCTTTTGGTAAACAATCATAAATTCCTGCATCAAAATATTGACATAACATTGTAGTTCTTCATGATTGTATGGATTATATTCCGGAGGTATTGTTGATGAAACATGGAATTACCATTGAAGAAGCCAGAGAATTGCTTTTGGATTTTATCCTTCCTCTCCCCAGTGAAATCATTCCCATAGACAAGGCCCATCAACGGGTTGTGGCAAAAAATATCGCCGCAACTTTGGATTTGCCTCCCTACCCTTGTTCTGCCTTGGATGGCTATGCTCTACACCAACAAGACTTACAAAGCAAAGATTTTTTAACTTGCATTGAAACCCTATCCCCTGGGGAAATTCCCCAAACCAATCTTGAGGCAGGAAAAACTGTTCGGGTTGTAACCGGCGGCCCAGTGCCCCGGGAAACAGCTTGTGTCATTGCTTGGGAACAAGTCCAAATGACTGGCAAACAAATAAAACTCAACAAAGCAATGCACCAAGGAGATAACATCAAACCCCGGGGAGAAGATTTTATTGCTGGCCAACAGGCCATTCCCCTGGGAAAACAACTTTCAGCTGGAGATATGGGGATTTTATCTGCTTTGGGATGCAACCAAATCGCCGTATATCGTCAACCTAAAGTGGCTATTTTTTGTTTAGGCCCAGAAATCATCCCTGCCAATCAATCACCCCTAGATGGACAAATAAGAGATAGCAACGGAGCCATTTTGGCTGCTTTACTTCAGAAGCAAGGAGCCGTTCTCACTGCCATGTACTATTTCAGTGCACAGGGGCCTAACTTGCAGGATATATTGGCGCAATCCTTGCAACAAAATGATTTGATTCTTACCATTGGCGCAGCAGCCACCAATACCAGTGACCAAGCCCTTGCCTTTTTGCGAGCCGCAGGGGTTACCATGGCATTTTGGGGCATGCAAGCAAAACCGGGTAGCCACAGCGGAGGGGGACATAAGGAAAATAGCACCATTATCTCTTTGGCTGGCAACCCTGGAGCCTGTATGGTGGGGTATCACCTATTAACAGTACCAGTCTTAAAGGTTATGCAAGGGCTTTCTCCCCACCCTGTCACGCTACAAGTTCCTTGTAATCAGGCCTTTGCCAAACAAGGAGGTCCAAGACGTTTTCTGCGGGGCAACTTAACATGGGACTCCCAAGGTTTAAGTGTGAACATTTTACCTGGACAAAAATCAAGTATGCTACATTCTTTATCCTCATGTAATGCTTTGATAGAATTACCCCCAGGACATCCTCCCCTCCAGGCAGGAGATTTGGTCACAGCATATCCCATTGGCCATTAAGCGAAAAAAACAATGGATAGGAGTAAAATAACATGCTCATTATTGATCGTTTGGAAGGATCTTGGGCTATTATTGAATATGATGACAAGACATTTAAACTTCCAGTCTCCTTGCTGCCCCAGCAAGCCAAGGAAGGGGATGTCATTCAAATGCAAATCACATTGGATAAAAAGGCCACAAAAACCTTGAAACAAGCCAATCAGACTTTGATGGATGACATATTTATTGATTAATTTTTATGTTATTTTTGATATCAAAACATAGAGAAGGTTGATTTTCATTGCATGCAAAAAGAAACTTAAAATACATCATTATTTTTACTTTATTGAGTATCATTTTACTGGCTGGTTGTTCAATAGGTGATATACTTTCAACACCTAGCCCTTCTGCTCCTGACGGAACATTATTGGTACATTTTATTGATGTGGGACAAGCGGATTGTATTTTAGCGCAATTGCCCAATGGGGAAACCATGTTAATTGATGCAGGGAACAACAATGATGGAACTATGGTGGTCGATTATTTACAAAATGCCGGCATTGATACCATTGACTATGTCATCGGAACTCATCCCCATGAAGATCATATCGGAGGTCTGGATGATGTAATCAAATCTTTTGAAATTGAACATATCTATTTGCCCAAAGTAAGCCATACCACAAAAACATACCGAGATGTTTTGACTGCCATTCAAGATAAACACTTAACAGTAAATACAGCCAAAGCAGGGGTAACTTTATTGGATAATTCCGATTTAACCCTGACAATATTGGCCCCCAATCGTTCAAGTTATGAAGATCTTAATAACTACTCTGCAGTGCTAAAACTTACTTACGGAAAAACGAACTTCTTGTTTACTGGAGATGCAGAAGAGCTTTCAGAAAAAGAAATATTAAAAGCAGGATGGGATGTAAAAGCAGATGTTTTAAAGGTAGGTCACCATGGCAGTGTAACATCCACTTCTGCCAAATTTCTGCAAGCAGTTGATCCAACGTATGCTGTAATTTGT
>CATZDY010000138.1 GCA_958417755.1 uncultured Peptococcaceae bacterium | reverse complement strand
TGGGAGCAGATTCTCTCCCCCATATTTTCGCAGGCTATCCGGACAATGTGTTCCGGATTTCTGAGCTTGGGGTTGTGGCTGATCTGGATAAATATTTCACTGAAAAAGAATTGGCTTCGTACCGGCAGGCTTTTTTATTGGACTGCTATTTTGGGAAAAGCAATGGATTAAAGGTTATTCCTGTGGTGCGATCTACAGAGACCTTATATTTGAATAAAACCGACTGGGATTTATTTTCAAAAGCTACGGGAACTGAAATTGCCATGCTTTCTACCTGGGAAGGGGTGGAAAAGGTTGCTGAGCGTTATTACCAATGGACAGACGCACAAACTGATATTAAGGGTGATGGCAAAGCTTTTCTAGGTATCGATTCACTGGCAAACTATATGCTGGCAGCTGCCATGCAAATGGGACATGAATTGTATGATATTGAAGGCCCAAAGGCTTCTGTAAGATTTGATAAGGATTTTGCTAAGGAGATGTGGAATCATCTTTATCGCCCCTATTTGAATGGTTATTATGCAAATTATGGAAAGTTTCGTTCAGACGATGAAAAAACAGGAGATATTCTGGCTTATATTGGATCCACTGCTGGTGCTCAGTATTTTCCTCTGGAAATTGCAGTGGGCCATGCTAAAACCTACCAAATTGACAGTGTAGTCCTCCCTTACCCTGTTTTTGAAGACTGTACGCCATATGCCATTGTCCAGGGCGCAGGATTTGCAGTAACAAAAAGTGATGCTGTACATGAGTATGTATGTGTTTTGTTTTTAAAGTGGCTTACAGCACCAGAACAAAATGTGAGATTTGCCCTTGACAGTGGTTACCTTCCGGTAAAAAATGATGCTTTGCAATTGGATTTGAATGAGGTTGCTCATCAATATAATAATGATAGTGAAATCCCCACAGTGGATTATGCGCTCCAAACAGCCCAGGAAATGGTAAAGAAATACAACTTATATGCAAACCAACCGTTTCAAGGCAGCTATGATTTGAGATTGCTATTTAATAATTCGCTTTTGGAACAGGTAAACCATGATCTTATGCAGATAAACCAAGAAGTGCAGGATGGTACGCCACGGGCAGAGATTCTGGCCTCCTACTTCAGTGACGAGCATTTTGAATTATGGTATAATAAACTGTTAAAAGAGGCAGAAAAGTTAATAGCAGAATAATACTTGGAAACTGGAGCTTGACAAAGTTAATGGCAAAGATGAAACATATGCGATGGTCGTTGTCCTCCGCTTTTCCTTTGTTTACAGTGGCTGTGATTTTATTTCAGTCACTGTTACTAATTGGTGCACTCATTTTGGGCGGAGTCTTGCAGCAAAGTAGAAACAACACCTATGCATCCTTTCATGATAAGGTGCATAATCGTGCTAACTACATTCAGAGCGAAATCAACAATCATTGGACTGCCATTGATGTTTATGTTCATGCCCTTTCCAATAAAATATCAAAGTTATCGCCAACCGCTTCTATGAAGGAAACGGATCAATTCTTATTTGAAACCACTGATATTTTGATTCCAATGCTTCGGACAACTGGAACTACTGGCTGTTTTTTGATTTTGGATCATGTACAAAAAGAGGATCCCATTTACCATTCAATTTATTTTAGAGATTATGATCCTCAGACCTATGGTGGCTCTAATGATGATCTTTATCTAGTGATAGGCCCCAATGATATTGCTCGTCAATTACAAATCCCCATGGATCGTACATGGCGCTATAGTATTCAGTTGAATGAAGAAAATAAAGATTTTTATCAAAAACCCTATGATGCGGTCTCCTTATCCAATGACTTTAAGGAATTGGCATATTGGAGCAATCCATTTCATCTGAGTTCATATGATGAACCCATCATAACCTATTCTGTACCTCTTTTTGATGCCAATGGTGTGCTTCGTGGCGTAATGGGGATTGAGCTTTCTATGGAGTATTTAAAAACATTGCTCCCTTCCAATGAAATTTCTCCCCGAGAGTCATTGGGATACATGATTGCAGAGGTTGATGAAAGGAATAGGCTATTGCCTTTGGTGTCAAAAGGAGGGTACCAACAACGTATAGTCAAAAATCAGGAGAGCATTCAGCTGCATGTAAAGAGTGAGCAACATGATATTTATGAACTTGAAGCAAGAGATACAGATAGTGATATCTATTGCTGTGTACAGTCATTCTCTTTTTATAACCGCAATACACCATATGAAGCTAAAAATTGGAATTTGGTCGGCCTGATTCAGGAGGATACATTATTTGAATTTGTGCGAAGTTTAGAGAAAATCCTTTTGTTTTCATTTTTGGCTTCCTTATTGTTGGGAACATCTACAATGGTTCTTATGACCAGGAAATTAACAAAACCTATTATTGGATTATCCCAGCAGGTTCAACACTTTGATTTTTCTAAGGATATAGAATTAGGTAGAACCGGATTGGCTGAAATCGATGAACTGCTACATGCAATTGAAAGCTATAATAGCAAGCTGATGGAATCAACTTTGCGATTGTCGCAGATTATTGATATGTTGAATGTACAGGTAGGTGTTTTTGAGTATAAAAAAGGAGACGCAAAGACCATATTAACAAAACAGGTTTTTGCAATCCTTGATTTGCCGAAAACAGAACAAAATGATACCTTTATTGATAGCCAGACTTTTTTGAACCGATTGGGAGAAATAAGAAAAAGCAAGGCGCCGGAGGAGCAGGATGTTTTTTTGTCTCATCAGGATCCAGAAAAATGGGTACGGATTCACATTGAGAGCAATGAGGATAGCTGCCTAGGTATTGTATATGATATTACGAATGAAATATTAGAAAAACAGCGTATTCTATTAGAGCGGGATTTTGATAGTCTTACCAAACTTTATAATCAAGCAGCTTTTCGGAAGAATGTATGTCAGCATTTGGAACAGCCGAATTTAGGAGTCGCTGCACTGGTGATGTTAGATTTGGATTACCTGAAATTGGTCAATGATACCTATGGACATGATTATGGAGATATTTATATCCAAGAAGCAGCTCTTCGTATGAGCATGTTAGCAACAGACCACACGGTGACAGGAAGGCGCTCAGGAGATGAATTCTACATATTTTTTTACGGATTTAAAAAGCCAGAAGAGGTACGTGTTTTAATGAAAAATTTTTATCAGGATTTGGATGAGCACTTACTTACTTTTCCGAATGGCGTTACAATTAAAATCAAGATTTCATCCGGTATATCATGGTATGGAAAAGATGCTCATTCTTTTGAGGAGCTGGGTAAACATGCAGATTTGGCCATGTATAGTGTAAAAAAGACCTATAAAGGAGAACTAGCAGAATACAGGAGAGAGTTTGAGCTGGAGCAGTAAATGCTTAAGGTGCTTTGTCAAATTAAGTAATTCTTTTTAGATTGACAAAACCAGGAGTTTCTGCTTATGGCTAGACTGGAAAACCGTTTGGAGTGGATAAATTTCTTAGCTTGGGCCAGTTGTCCTTTAATTTTCCTAGGGCGGCAAGCTGTTCATGCCGCCCTCTTTGAGCTTGACTTCAGAAAGAACCAGTACCATCTAACTCCACCTTTCTCTGTTCGTCCTGCTCGAATCAAAGGGCCGTCCCTTTTGTCGGCACAAACAGCCGGGACATATCTACGCCCTCCAGCTCCAGAAGCTTGACCTTTTTGCCGATGCCCCCGGAATAGCCCGTCAGGCTTCCGCTGGCGCCTACCACCCGGTGGCATGGAATGATGATGGAGATGGGATTATGGCCCACAGCACCGCCCACAGCCTGGCTGGACATGTTTTTTTTGCCAAGCCTCTTTGCCATCTTTTTGGCGATGTCGCCGTAGGTGAGCACCTCTCCATAGGGGATTTCGCATAAAATATTCCATACTTCTTGACGGAACTCCCCACCAATAGGGCGCAGAGGCAGTTCGGAAATGCAGGGCTTCTCTCTTGCAAAATACTGGTCCAGCCAGCCTTTTACGGTGTGGAACACAGGTAGGTCGTCCTTTTGCGTCATGTCCTCCGGGATGGTATCTCCAAAGTATTTCTGACCCTCCATCCAAAGGCCCACCAGATTTTCTCCATCGCATGCAAGGGTAAGTATCCCCACGGGGGATGGGTATGTTGTGGAATAATACATATCAAACGCTCCTTCCTTTACAATGTATTCCATAGGCTGACGGTGGCGTAGCTGCGCCACGGCCGCCATGCTCAGCATTTTTTTCGCTTCTCGGGAATCAGCGCCTTTTTGCCCCCTACGTCTGTTTCCAGGAAGGCGTTGGGCCACTCCATGGCCCGCATGGCACTCCAGGGCAGATTGGATGTGAACTGCACGGATACGAAAGGTTTCCACAGGGATATTTCCTTCTAAGACATAAATGAATTGCAGGTCCTCATGCCAATGCATGACCAAAAAGCCGGGGTTATCCAGTAATCTTCTACTACTTCTTCAAAAAAAAGATAGGCCTGTCTTTTATCTTTCAATAAAAAACAGGTCTATCTTATTGGAGCGGAAGACGAGATTCGAACTCGCGACCCTCGCCTTGGCAAGGCGATGCTCTACCACTGAGCTACTTCCGCTTATCTATATGATGATATATAGATATTTTAGCCATTTTTTATAGATAAGTCAAGTAAATTTGTTAAGTAATTGAAAACAAATGTTTCTAAAATGCATGGATTTGGTTCTTGTGCTCTTGTATAATGGATATAAGTTTTATGATTCTTTTACAGCTTAGCAAAAAATTCAAATAACTTAATTCATGAGTGAGACAATGCATAAATCAATTGTAATAAAATATAAACCATTATGCTTTATTCTTGTCTGGGTCCTCTTTATTTATAGCAATTCCATGCAACCAGCAGAGCAATCATCTCAGCTGAGTGGTAAAGTGCTTATCATCATGGAACATACCTTGGAAACCATAAGTGGCAAGAATATTACCATAAGCCATCACTTTATTCGAAAAGCTGCCCATTTTCTAGAGTATGCAATATTGGGCTTTTTGTTGCTGACCACTTTTTTCCTTGCCAATAGCCGGGTGTGCTGCAATGCCATAAAAGCTCTGTGCTTCTCTGTTTTGGTGGCTGCCTCTGACGAGGGGTTGCAATTTTTTTATGAAGGTCGAGGACCACAGGTTTCCGATGTATGTCTGGATAGTTGTGGCGCCATGTTTGGCATTTTCATTGCCATGGTGTTTTGGTATGCATGGTATAGACCTTATATTGCAGGGGATAAAAAATTTTTCCTATAACTAAAGTGTGGCCAAATATTCTCCTAATTGAGCAAGGCCTTTGTATAAAACTTCAGTAGCGCAAGCATAGCCGATGCGTACACAATGTTCTAATTCAAAGCAAGAACCAGGGGTTAATAAAACGCTGGTTTTATGATATAAAGCAGTACAAAATTCTTGAGATGGGATATCAAAATCATAGTATAACAGCGCAGTGGTTCCTGCCTGGGGCTTTATATAAGAGATATGGGGCTGTTGGTTTACCCAAGCATCCAACAAGGCTAGGTTTTGCTGTACCAGGAATGTATTGCGTCGGAGAATAACATCTGCATGTTGCAAAGCCAAAGCAGCCACCATTTCATCCAACATGCTGCAACTAATCATGGTATAATCCCTATGTTGTAGGCAGTTTGCTATAACTTCCTGGTCTTTGGTGGCAATCCAGCCTAAACGTAAACCAGCCAAGGAAAATACTTTAGACATACTACCCACACTAATGCCTCTTGTATACATATCTGCCATGGAGTTGGTCTCATGTTCCTGCTGATTTAAACCTCGATATACTTCATCACACAAAATATAGGCATTTACCTTGTCAGCCATTTCTATTATATCCCATAACATTTCTTCTGGCATCAAAGCGCCAGAAGGATTATTGGGATTGTTGAGACAAATGAGTTTAGTATTTTCATGTATCAGGGTTTGTAATTCATTTAAATCCGGCAAAAAGGAATTTTCCGGACGCAAAGGTAAAAGGTCCACCTTTGCGCCAAAGGATTCAGGAATGGAGTATAGCTGTTGATAAGTGGGTTGTACAGAAATTACCTGGTCAGTTGGTTGGATTAAGGAGTAAAATAATAAATGGTTTGCTCCAATTGCCCCATGGGTGGATATTACATGCTCTGGGGCAATGGTTTTATATAAATGACTGATTCCTTCTTTATACGCTGGCAAGCCCTGTATGTATCCATAAGTTAATTTTTCCTCTAGAACATTTTTTCTCCATGTTTCCTGTTCATCTCCTATAAGACTGAATAATTCAGCCAAAGAAAGGGAATCCACGCATGTTTCCGCAATATTATAAAGGGCATTGTTTTCATATTGATCCATCCATTGTTCTACCTTGAATTTCTTAATTTTCATGATTTCGCCTCCATTCCATGCAACAAGCAAAGAAAATAAAGTGAAAAACAAACAAAAAGCTGTATTGATTGGCAAAAGCCAAATCAAATACAGCTTTTAAATAGGTCCTTCAAAACCGAACAGAAGAGGAAGGAAACATCCGAAGATGTACCGACCTAGAAGATAAGAGCCATAAAACCAAAAGGT
>CATZDY010000137.1 GCA_958417755.1 uncultured Peptococcaceae bacterium | reverse complement strand
AACGTGGGTTTGTGGAAACAAAAATCTCTTCCTCCCTTTTCGTTAGATTCATCGAACACTTCGACAGATACAACAAGGTTCCTGCTAAAATACTGAGGGATAAAAGGAAAAAGCCTTTGATTGACAACCGTACATATGTTCTGTTATGCTAAACAGAACATATGTACGGTTGTGGAGGGATTATGATGGCACGAATAGGACAAGCAGAAATCATGCAAAAGGAATATCATTATCATTGGAATACAAAATCTATGCAGAAAAGCGCACAAAAGCAAAAAGTAAAAATAATCCTTTTATGGCTTGCAAATCGTTTATTACAAAGGATTGAACAAAAGGACTCCCGGGCTGTTAAAATGTCATGTTCCGTATTTTTTATTTTGGCATTTTTCTATTTATTAGGACATATCATTTTGATTTGATATTTGGATTATTCAAACTGACGAACAGCCAATCCTATGATATAATTTATCCATTGTATGGGGGTGTCCATACAAACCAATAGATGGGGAACAAATATGATTTGCCATAAAATATAGAAAAGAAAATGAAATCAATGTTGGAGGAAAGGGTGTTAGGGATTTGATTCATGAGTCTGATTTACCGGGTATTGGAAGAAAGTTTTTAATTGAAACCCGCAGTGGAGATAGGCTGGTCATTGTTATTCATGATGATGGAAGGCGGGAAATTCATCACTTTTCGGATGAGGATCCGGAGGATAGTATTTCTATGGTCACTTTGGATGATCAAGAATCACGGCAAGTAGGCGCTATATTGGGCGGAATGGTATATGCGCCAAAAGCTTTAGAATCTGTGGATGTTGCCTTTGATGATATGGTGATTGAATGGTATAAAGTTGAACCTACCTATCAATCCATTGGCAAAACCATTGGAGAATTAGAAATTAGAAAATATACGGGGGCAGCAATCATTGCCATTGTCAATCGAAATCGGGAAAAAACCATTAACCCTGGGCCAGAACAAATTATCAAAGAAGGTTCCACCTTGGTGATGTTGGGAGAACGAGGACAAGTAAAAGCTTGTAAAAAGCTGATTCAAAATGGTGTTGTTGCCAATGGGTGAACATGTTTTGGTTGAATTGGCTTTGGCCTTGGTGCTCATTGCCGCTGCGGGGTTATTATCCGCTAGAATTAAGTTTTCTATTGTGCCTTTGATTATTATTGCGGGAATCATCGTTGGTCCCCAAGCGCCACATTTTGGTATTTTGGATTTTCGTTTTATCCAAAGTGCAGAATTAATTGATTTTTTAGGACGCTTGGGAATTATTTTTCTACTTTTTTATCTTGGCTTGGAATTTTCTTTGGGCCGCTTGGTTAAATCCGGACGCAATATTATCATGGGTAGTACCATTTATATGGTAATCAACTTTACTTTGGGCTTGATTTTTCCTTTGGTATTGGGATGGCCGGTGAAAGAAGTATTGGTTGTGGCAGGGATTATGACCATTTCTTCCAGCGCTATTGTGGCCAAGATGATTGTGGATTTGAAACGAACCGTTCGGCCAGAAACAGAAATGATTATGGGCTTAATGATGTTTCAAGATGTGTTTGTGGCCATTTATCTTTCCATTGTTTCAGGACTAATCCTCACTGGCACCACTTCTGCCATACAGGTGATATCTTCTGCCTCCATTGCCTTGGGTTTTATCGTTATTTTTGTTCTCGTAGGGCGCAAGTGTTTAAGACGAATCAATCAATTATTAAGCATTCCATCAGATGAAGTGTTCATGCTGGTGCTCTTTGCTATGATGGTTTTGGTCGCTGGGTTGGCGGATTCCATCAATGTGGCAGAAGCCATTGGGGCTTTACTCATTGGATTGGTTTTGGGGGAAAGCGAGCATTTTGAACGTATTCAACGTTTGGTTGTGCCTTTTCGTGATTTTTTTGGGGCTTTATTTTTCTTTAGTTTTGGTTTAAGCATTGATCCCACAGCTTTGGGCGGTGCATTATGGCCAGCCTTAGCGGCCGTGGGTATTACCTTGGCAGGTAATTTTGTTGCAGGTATTTTAGCTGGTAGAAAAGCAGGGTATTCTTATCGGGCATCCACAAATATTGGGCTTACCATTACTTCAAGGGGTGAGTTTTCCATCCTTTTAGCAAGTCTTGCAAAGTCAGGTGGTTTATTGCCAGTTATCCAGCCTTTCGCTGCTTTGTATGTTTTGATTTTAGCAATTCTTGGTCCATTGCTTACCAAAGAATCTCCTTTAATCTACAAAAAATTGGCAGTCTTGTTCAGATGGCCACAGGTAAAAGAGATGAGCAAGAAAAATCATAAAAAAAAGCATAAAGAAACAAGACAAGCTGAACACTAGACAAGAAAAAAAAATCGAGACACGGATATTGAAATCCAGTGTCTTTTTTGTTATGTAGAAAACAATAGCAGGGGCTTATAGCCAAAAAAATTAATGATTAAAAATGTAATATTTGTATTTTATGGTAACACTATGGATAGAAGTATTGTTTTATATAGGTGGGGTGCGAATGCTGGAATTGGTTATAAAAACCATTTTGATTTATTGCCTTTTGTTGTTGGTTATCCGTTTGATGGGCAAAAGGGAAATTACCCAATTATCTCCTTTTGACTTTGTGGTGGCCATGATGATAGCGGATTTGGCTGTGGCCCCGCTGGATAAAGGGGTTCCCCTTTGGCGGGGAATCATTCCTTTATCAATGTTGGCCTTATTGGAAGTGACCTTAAGTTATATTGCTTTACATAGTTTATGGATGCGAAAAGTGTTGGACGGTAATCCCCAAATTGTGATACGCAATGGTTGTATTCTAAAATCAGAGTTACGCAGAGCTCGATACAATTTGAATGACTTATTGGCCCAATTACGGGAAAATGGATATCCCAATGTAGAAGATGTGGAAATGGGAGTTTTAGAAACATCAGGGAAATTAAGCATTGTGCCCAAATCACAAAAAAGACCAGTAACGCCGGCGGATTTGGATATTACAACCAAATATGAAGGACTGCCTACCATTTTAATTATGGATGGTGTTATCATGAAAAAAGAATTAAACCGCAATCAGTTAACAATGAGCTGGTTGGAGGAGGAATTGGCCAAAGAGGGGGTCACGGCCAAAGAAGTTTTTTTAGCTACTTTGAGCACTGAGGGTGAACTTTATATTGTTCGTTGTGAGTAAAATGAGATATGGTTAGATAAATTATAGAAATAAAACAAAATAATGTAAAAGACGAAAGGAAAATATAATAAAATGTAGAAAATAATGTAGAAAATAAGGATGGAAATAGAAATTATGGCAGGTGATTGGTGATGTTGCAATTGCAAAAAAAACAGCAGTTGGTCTTACTTATTGTGGCTGCTGTTTTTTTGTTTGGCAGTGGGTATCAATATGCCCGTTGGCATGCTGTAAAAAATACGGAAAATGCTGTGCTCATTCCAGCAGAAGAAGAAAAAGATAAAGATAATCAGAATCGGGTCTTTGTCCATGTGGCAGGGGCTGTCAAAAATCCTGGGGTATATCAGCTTCCTGGGGGAGCAAGGGTTAAGGATGCTTTACAAAAAGCAGAGCTTCTTCCAGAAGCAGATGTAACCCAAGTGAATCTGGCGCAAATCCTTAAAGATGAACAAAAAATACAAGTTTATTATCAAAAAACTGACTCTGATGAAGTAACTGATACTTCTTCTCAGCTTCCCATAAATCATGCCTCTGCCAATGCTTCATTCATCAATATCAATATAGCCACAGAAACGGAATTAGAGCAATTGCCTGGTATCGGTCCCTCATTGGCAGCTCGCATTGTATCTTATAGGGAAGAACATGGCTACTTTGCTGTACCTGAAGATTTAAAAAACGTATCTGGCATAGGGGATAAAAAATATGAAGCCTTAAAGGAGCAAATTACTGTATCGTAATCAGTACATTTAGAACCTCATTTGCATAATACACAAATAGGA
The DNA here is from genome assembly GCA_958417755.1 of uncultured Peptococcaceae bacterium. Taxonomy (GTDB): domain Bacteria; phylum Bacillota; class Desulfotomaculia; order Desulfotomaculales; family Desulfocucumaceae; genus CATZDY01. Next base: position 2,610 of record CATZDY010000137.1, on the reverse strand, counting down.
AGCAGCGTATTGCTAATTTCCTAAAAGATGGGGTTTGTTGATGAAAAGGCCAAACTTTAAAAGCTGATGCTTGCTAAACCTTACAATTCATCTGCCTGATGGATGGGTTGCGCAATTCTTTTTTTATCTCAGTATTATTCGAGGAGAGATTTTGCTTGATAAAAAGACCTCTCTTGTATCTTGCCGTAGCCTATGGTTTTGGCGTGGTATTTCATTTCTTTTTTCCTTGTGCTCCTCAATGGCCTTTGGGTTTGGCCCTTGTTTCTTTTATCATGCTTGTTGTGTTATGCAAAATGGCGAAACCAGGTACAGGTTTGGCTGTTTTTTTATGCTTTATTTTTTTAGGTATAATGATGGCAGCTTTGGATACTCCGGATAATGAAAACAACTTATATACTTCTTATTGGGAGCATCATGTGCACCTAACCGGTATGGTAGTGAGTGAACCAGATATTAGAATGGATTATACCCAGTATCATCTGCAAGTCATACATATAGCTTTAGGAGAAAAACAAGAATCAGATACAGGTTTGGTGATAATTCGTACGGATAAGGATGTACCTATTTTACAATATGGTACTCATGTCAAGGCCCAAGGTTATTTTTACATGCCAAAAGCTCCGGGTAATCCTGGACAATTTGATTATCGAGCTTATTTATTGCAACAGGGCTTGAATGGTATTTTAATTGTGGATACCCAGGAGGATTTACAGTATAAGGATGTTGGAGGGGGCAATGGATTCCTTACATTTTGTTTACAGTGCAAAGCAAAATTATTGCTGGTGGCAGAAAAAACATTGCCTGAGGATTTGGCAGTATTATTAAATGGAATGATTTTTGGGGTAACTGGCCAATTGACTGGTGAGACCAGAGAAATGTTCAGTGAAACAGGAGTCAATCATATTCTGTGTGTCAGTGGTTTACATGTAGGATTCATTTTAGCTGTTGTGATGATGGTTTTAACATGGCTGGGCTTATCTGGATTACCCCGTTTTTTGATTTTAATTGCTATATTGGGGTTTTATGCTGTGATGACAGGGTTAAATCCGCCAGTGATAAGGGCTTCGATCATGGCACTGGTTGTGCTGGGAGGCCAATTAGCGGGAAGACAAAGGGATTGGCCCAGTAGCTTAGCATTAGCCTTATTGATCATATTGTTTTTCTCGCCCCATAGCCTTTTTACCCCAGGGTTTCAACTATCCTTTGCAGCCACCTGGGGAATTTTATATTTAACCAAGCCTATCCAGAATATATTGACCCGATGGGGACGGGTATCTTCTTGGATAGCCGTTCCTTTGGCAGCACAATTGGCCACCTTACCATTGATTGCTATTCACTTTAACTTGGTGACTGTGGGATCTGTGGTGACCAATGTCTTGGTCGTTCCCTTGATGGGAATCATTTTTCCCTTGGGATTAGGAGCTGCTGTTATTGGACAAATTTCTCTGGAATTGGCCGGTTTTATCCAAATTAGTACAGGCGCATTGTTGCAATTGCTGCAGTGGTTTGTTTCTACCTTTCGCCGGTTTCCTGGAATGTATTATTATGTACAGGCCCCTTCTTGGTTTTTTATGGTGATTTGGTATTCCCTGTTATGGTATATGGGAAAGAGAGGTAAAGAAAAGGAAGCATGTATGCGGCAGGGATTTTCTAAACAGATTGCTTTTGCTTTTCTTAGCTTATTTATACTTGTCCTATTCATTTTCCCTTGGAATCATCGTGGAGATTTACAGTTGCACTTTATTGATGTTGGACAAGGTGATAGTATTTTATTATGTATGCCGAATGGCAAAAACATATTGGTGGATGCTGGGGGTAAAAAAGGTGAATTTCAAGGTAAAGGGGGAGCAGGAGAAACAGTGGTGGGATATTTAAGGCGTTTGGGAATCAATACCTTGGATGCCTTGGTCATTACCCACCCTCATGAAGATCACGCCGGTGGTGTCCGGGCAGTTATCCAACGGTTTCCTGTGAACTTGGTTCTTATCTCTCCAGTGGGAGATGAAGGGGAGCAAATAGATCCTGGGTATACGCAATTAATCAGAGATATAAAACAAAAAGGAATTTTAGTTCAGGAAGGCAAACAAGGGGATCGAATTCTTTGGGATGAGCAAGTGCCTGTGAAAATTGTAAATCCTCCACAAACCTTATGGCAAGAAACCCATTCCGATCTAAATAATAATTCTCTGGTATTATTGTTGCAATACCATGAAAAAACAATTTTACTAAGCGGGGATATTGAAAAAGAGGCTCAACAGAGGCTTTTAACAGAAATACCAGCCAATTGCTGGCTATATAAAGTAGCTCATCATGGCAGCGCATATATGAATCAATCCTTTGTAGAAAAATTAAATCCTCGGATTGGGGTTATTTCTTGCGGACAAAATAATACTTTTGGCCATCCTGCGGCAGTCACTTTGTCTGCTTTGGAAAAAGAGGGAAGTCTTATTTTTCGAACAGACCACCATGGAGCAGTGATATTTACCATATTTGGTCAGCAGGTGGAGATAAAGAAAGGGAAAAATGAGATTTAAAAAAATATAAAATTCTAATAAAGTTCAAAGGAAAGCATGGGTTTTTAAAATATACATTATTGTTTTTAATAAAAAA
>CATZDY010000136.1 GCA_958417755.1 uncultured Peptococcaceae bacterium | reverse complement strand
TAGGACGGAAGTCTCATTGTTGTGATCTTTTTTTTAAGGTGACAGATATTTATCATGAAGATAGTGGAAAACATATTGCTGTATTGAAAGGGATTGATCACAGGCTCATTGTAACATGCCCAATGGAAGATTTGATGAAAATCAATTATGAACTTGTGCAAAAATATTGGGAAAAAGTATTTTTAAGCCATGTAGAAAAGGCACATCAAATTATCCAACACAATCAAAATCTTCATCAGACAAGAAAAAGCAAGGCCTTAAAATGTTCTGATGATGGGTGTGAATCATGATGAGACCCTAGTATATAGGGTTATTTTTATGCTACATATTGTATTTATGCTTTTAATATTTTAAAATAAATAGAAAAGTAATGTAACAAAAAAGATACAAAAGAAAACAGGATAAGAATAGAGGAGGTACTTCATATGCGTCATCCTACCAATACCCGTATTCTTTTTGCTTCTTCAGCAGATGAGGCAAAAGAACAATATTTAAAATTAGGAATTAAGACCAAAGATAATGCCCCAATTTTGGAATGTTTCAAAGTCACTGAGGTGGAAGATTTCGATTTATCCGCTGAATTTAATTTTGTGGGAGAAATATCCGTTAGTCCAGAAGTGATGGCCACCATTAACAAAGATCCGGAACATGCTTATGTATTGTATTATATGGAAGATATGGGTGGACATTGAGATTTCTAGCAGATGATAAATATGAAAAACAGAAAAAATTTATCATAGAAAAACAAGTCTATAAGTGCTAGACTTGTTTTTCTATGTTTTATAAAGGTAAAGAAGATGTGGTTTAAAAATGAAAGGACAAAGCCATTGTATTTCAAAGAATATGATTATAAAATATTTTTGGAATCAAATTTTATGAATGCCTTGATAGGTAAATAAATATGGTTGCATGAAGTTTGGCAAGATGATATGATTTTGAGAAATGTCATGGAAAATGGAAGATACAACTCTTGGAAATGTTTCCAAAGGAGTGTTTATGTTGGATACCATTCGCATAGGAATGTTGGGTTTTGGTACAGTGGGAAAAGGTGTTTATAAAATATTGAAAAACAATGCTGAGTCCATTGCTGTAAAAGTAGGTGCAAAACTGGAGATTGTAAAGGTACTGGTGAAGAATCTGGATAAAGACCGTGGAGTTGATTTGAGCCCTGAAGTATTTACCCAGGACGTGCATGATATCCTGGATAACCCTCTGATTGATATTGTGGTAGAAGTAATGGGAGGAATACACCCTGCATTGGAATATGCTTTACAGACAATGCAAAATGGTAAAAGTGTGATTACTGCCAATAAGGATATGATTGCAGAACATGGGAAGGAATTGTTTGCTGCAGCAGAAGCAGCAAAAGTGGATTTATTTTTTGAGGCCAGTGTAGGAGGAGGCATTCCCATTATCAGGCCTTTGAAACATTGTCTTGCTGCCAATCGGATTACAGAAGTAATGGGGATTATCAATGGGACTACCAATTATATGTTGACAAAAATGTCTAAGGAAGGATTGGATTTTTCTGCTGTTTTAAAAGAGGCCCAGGAAAAAGGGTATGCAGAGGCAGATCCTAGTGCAGATATTGAGGGATATGATGCAGCGAGAAAGTTAGCTATTTTGGCTTCCATTGCTTTTAATACCCGGGTTACGTTACAAAATGTATTTGTGGAAGGGATTACGGGAATCACAGCCCATGACATTGCCTATGCCCAAGCTTTGCATTATACTGTAAAATTATTGGGGATTGCCAAAGATACAGCAGAAGGCATTGAGGTCAGAGTGCATCCTTGCTTCATTCCCCAGTCCCATCCACTGGCTTCTGTGCAGGATGTTTATAATGCTATCTTTATTCAAGGGGATGCCATAGGGGAAGCCATGTTTTATGGGCAAGGAGCCGGTGAATTGCCTACTGCCAGTGCTGTGGCAGGAGATATAATGGATGCTGCGCGCAATAAATTGAATCAAACCACAGGAGTTCACTGCACTTGTATTGAGCATAAACCCATCAAGCCTATGGGGAGAACAGAAACGAAATATTTTGTTCGCCTGACTGCTCAGGATAAACCCGGAGTATTGGCTTCCATTGCCTATGTTTTTGGTGATAAAGAGGTAAGTTTGGCTTCAGTTTTACAAAAGGATACGGAGAATCATTTGGCTGAAATCGTATTGGTTACCCATCGGGTTTTGGAGGAAAATCTACAGAATGCGTTGAAAATGGTAGAACAATTGTCTTCAGTCATAGCCATTGGCAATGTGATTCGGGTAGAAGGGGAGCATTGAGCCTATGTCCGTGGTTCGGGTACAAATTCCTGCCTCAACGGCCAATATGGGACCGGGATTTGATTGTTTAGGTATGGCTTTACAGTTATATAATACCGTGGAAATGAGTTTGATGAAATCAGGCTTATACATTGATGTGCAAGGAGAAGGGGCGAAGGATATACCCCGCAATCATAAAAATCTGGTTTATCAAGCTGCTTTAAAATTGTTTCACCAAGTGGGGTTTAAGCCAGAGGGGTTGAAAATAAAATTGGTAAACCAAATCCCTGTATCCCGTGGATTGGGCAGCAGTACAGCGGCCATTGTGGGGGGACTTATAGCTGCCAATGGAATTTCTGGTCATCATGTAAGCCCAAGGGAAATACTCCAATTGGCTTATGCCATGGAAGGCCACCCAGATAATGCAGCTGCTGCTGTATTGGGGGGGATTGTGGTGGTGGCAGTGGTGGATGGAGAAATCAAATATATTAAAATGGAGCCGCCCAAGGGAATGAAAGTGGTGGTTGCTGTGCCTGATTTTGTATTATCCACAAAGGTTTCCAGGGAGGTATTGCCCCAACAAGTATCCTTCCATGATGCAGCTTTTAACCTCTCCCGGTTGGCCTTATTGATTGCATCTTTGAGTCAAGGGGATTTGGATATGTTGGCTGCTTCAATGGATGATTGCTTGCACCAGCCTTATCGGGCCAATTACATTCCAGGCATGAAAAAGGTCATTGCAGCAGTCAAATTGGCTGGCGCAAAAGGGATTAGCATCAGCGGCGCTGGCCCTTCTTTGGTTGCTTTTGGTGATCATAACCATCAATTGGTGGCCAAAGTCATGAAGGATACATTTCACGAAAACGGAGTAACAGTAAAAATTTTATTACTGGATCCCGCTTCAGTGGGAGCCCGGTGTTTGGTATGCAATAACACGAAGAGATGATGAAGGATAAAGAAAGGGATATGCGATGTTAATAGTACAAAAGTATGGTGGTACCTCAGTAGGGGATCCAGAAAGAATTCGTCGGGTAGCAGAAAGAGTTGTGGCGACAAAACGTGAAGGAAATGATGTGGTGGTGGTGGTTTCCGCCATGGGAGATACCACGGATGAATTGATTTCCTTAATGAATCAGATTTCCCAACATCCGCCCCAAAGGGAAATGGATATGCTTTTATCCACAGGGGAGCAGGTTTCCATTTCTTTGTTATCCATGGCTTTGCATGAATTGGGAGAACAGGCTATTTCCTTAACCGGTCCCCAAGCAGGAATCCAAACCAATGATGTGTATACAAAAGCACGGATTATTGATGTGGATAAGGAGCGTTTACAGAAAGAGTTAGCAGCTGGAATGATTGTGGTAGTGGCTGGATTCCAAGGAATGAATGGGGCAATGGATATTACAACATTAGGTAGAGGGGGGTCAGATACCACGGCTGTGGTGTTAGCCGCTGCTTTACAAGCTGATGTTTGTGAAATTTATACAGATGTGGATGGGGTCTATACAACGGATCCCCGGGTTGTTCCCAATGCCAGCAAGTTACCAACCATTACCTATGATGAGATGCTGGAGTTGGCGCACCTGGGGGCCCAAGTACTGCATCCAAGATCCGTGGAATGCGCCAAGATTTATAAAATTCCGTTGCATGTACGGAGCAGCTTTAATAACAATTTAGGAACCATGGTTAGGGAGGAAAACAATATGGAAAAGGATATGGTGGTGACAGGAGTTGCCTTGGATGTAAATGTAGCCAAAATTGGCTTATTTGATGTGCCTGATAATCCAGGGGTTGCCGCGAAAATCTTTAAATATTTAGCGGATGATAACATCAATGTGGATATGATCATTCAAAGTGCGATGCGTAACAATGTCAATGATATTTCTTTTACTGTCAATCACACGGATTTAAAGAAAACCTTGGATCGTATTGCTAAAATAAAGGGAGAAGTGGGTTTCAGTGATTATACACATGATGATAAGATGAGTAAAATATCCATTGTGGGGGCTGGCATGGTAAGCAACCCAGGGGTTGCGGCCATTATGTTTGAAACATTGGCGGCAAATGAAATCAATATCGAAATGATTAGTACCTCGGAAATCAAAGTTTCTTGTGTAATTGAGAAACAATTTGGAGAAAAGGCAGTAAACGTATTGCATGAAAGATTTGGTTTGGATAAGCTTCATGTTGTATAACGATATAAAATCAAAAGCCCAAGAAGTTTACTTCTTGGGCTTTTGATTTGCATTTATGCTTTTACATAACGTAAGCCATTGATGATTTGCTCTAAAAGAAATAGACTTCCTTTTTCGCCAAATAAAGATTTTTCCATGATATCTAGATAACCCAAACTGGGAAGAGCGATCTCAATACCACTTAAAAACATGCCTTGTAATCTTAATTGCGCAATGGTATTGCCATCAGCAAAAGCAATTTGCGTAGGGGTTTGATTGATAGGATTTTGTAAAACACTCTCATACCCAATGTTTTGTAAAAAATCAGTAAGTTTATATGAAAAATAGGAATCTTGGTTGTCCGTTAAGTTAATGGCAGCTGGTATCATACCTAAATAAGAGGAAAGCCATTTTGTCAGCACATAAGCAGTGGATGTTTCTGCTTGAATAGAAAATAAAGCGCCTTTCGGTAGTCCTAAAAGGGAAGAAAATCGGGATAAATATAAATAGCTTTTAGCCCTGGCTTTTTCTATTTCTCTGAGAGCAAGCTGAGGATTTGCTTGTAAAGCTGTGCAAATCTGCTTGATAAAGGTTTCTGTTGCCTCAAATCCTATGGGCGGTCCTTCTTCTAGGAGAAGGAAAGGAATTTGGTGAGTTTCCTGAAGCCTTTGGGCAATATGATTACCAAATTCAGGATAAACCACCACATTGTATTCTGCCTCTGTACAGGCAGAAAGGGTGGCACAATCATCTAAAATTCCTGGGGTGGAAATGACTTCAATATCACAAAGGGATAAAAGTCGTTTTAATTCCTGCCCATTGGTATCATAGTATTTTTGATAAATACAAAGGCCTAATAAATTAACAGATTTTTTTCTTATTTTTCTTGGTTTTAACGGAATTGTATCCAATGCTTTGATGATTCCATTTTGATATCCTGTTCCAAAGCTTCCGGAAAAACCGGTATTTTCTAAAGCAAAGCAGGGGATATGCTGGATTTCTTGTTGTAAGAATTTCTCTAAATCATCGCCAATCAATGCTGCTCCGGGAGAGTTGACAATGGCAATAAGCTGAAAGTCCTGTTGTTTGACAAGGTGCAGAATATTGGACAGTTTTTCTCCTACACCATATACATAATCATGCCCATCTAAATAGGTGGCAGGCACCCTGGGTTGCCCAAAATAAAATTCTTCTTGAATGGGGAGGGCGTCCAGAGATAAAGCCCGCATATATTGTTGGTCAGAAATTGTACTATGATAAAATTTACAACCAGTGGGACCATTTAAAATGATACAGGCATCTTTGATGCCTTCTAGGGCAAATATAGCGCCAGTGAAAGCATCAGCAAAAATATTTTTTGAACAAAATTTCATCATGTTTCCAGCCCTCCTTTAAATTGAGTTTAAAGATCTCTTTCCATCGTTTGGCCATGGCAAGACCACTAAAAAATCCCACAGGAGGACAAAAGGGAATGATATCAGTAAATACCAATTCTTCTAAATTGGCAGAACTGCAATCAGATAATAAAATATCTGGTTTTATTCTAAGCAAATCTACATGTCTTTGTTCCCTGGGATAATCTAAGGTAAGCTCTTTGATTTGATTTTGAAATCTGGTTTTGAATAAATTATCCTGGGAAGAATTTAAAATTCCCACTTTAACAATTTCCATTTCTAGATCAAGGGCTGTTTGTAAAATCCAATCAAGATGATAGTTACAAGTGATAACCGCTAATTTTTTGCCTTTTAAAAAAGGTCTTAGTTCTTCTACTTCTTGTATATATTGACTTTCATAGTCCTTGATAATGCTTTGGGCTATCTCTTGTTTTTGAAAATAGGAGGCTAAATCCAATAACCAAGCTTTGGTTTCTACAAATCCTACGGGAAAAGGGGCCTGAAAGAAATTTATCTTGTATTCTTGGTGTAAAAAATCCCGGATGGTTCTTCCCATATAGTCGTCATAGGCAAGAATATTCAATTCTCCCTGTAATAAATTACGTATGGCCTTGGTGTTTGTGTGACAGATAAAACGACAATTTACTTGTATTCCTAGTTGTTGAAGCATGTTAGAAATTGCCTGAAAGTTTTGTTCTATGGCGTCAGCTTCAGGCTTTTCACCT
>CATZDY010000135.1 GCA_958417755.1 uncultured Peptococcaceae bacterium | reverse complement strand
AGATTGGATGATTTGCCTGATATCATTGGGGTATTTATTATTGTGGAACTCACGGAGGATATGGAAAAAGTCATTAAATTATTGGACAAAGAAAAGCACCATTTATTGGAGATGTCCCATATATCCTCCATTGTGCATACCCCTACAAAACATGAAAATGGAAATTTATCCCATCACTATGACTGCGTTTATTCATTAAAGGCAAGGGTCGCAACAGCCAATTACAATTTTGAAATTCAATTGCGGTGCGAAGTTGAGAATCTTTGGTCCAATATTGAACACATGTCTTTCTATAAGAACAAAAGCAAAAGCAGAAATGATAAAATTCTCACTCGCTTAAAAGAACACTCCTATAATTTACTCATACAAGCAGATGATGTATTAAGCATACTCAGAAGAGAAAGAATGAAAAATGATTTATTGACAGTAAATGAAAAAATGTATGAAGCATTGGATGGCTATTTTGAAGGAATTAAATTAAGAAGCGCCGAAGGCATTGCTGGTTATCTTTATGAATGCTGGGATCTGCCTTTTGATGTTATCACGGTGGAAGACTTTGAACGTATTTTTGCTGGTGCTTCACGAATCAAAGAGGAACAGATCCATGCGGTTTTACATAGTTATATGCCGGATGATATGCACCAAAGGCTTTACGACTATTTGCTCCATAACATGTCCATGAGTGATAAAATCATTTTAAAAACAGGTTTATTCAGCGGCGATCCTTATACAGCCATTGATTATCTTCTGGCAGACATGGAAGAAGCCTGCTGTTCTGGTTGTGGCAAATGGGTGAATTATAATGACGCGGATTTTTTTGCCAAAAAGGTTGAAATGAGAGGTAAATTTTATTGCCGTCAATGTGCAGAAAAAAACTTGTCTTATTGCTGCGCTTGCGGCTCTGTATTGGTACCAGGGAAATATTGCAAAAGCTGTTTTGCAAAACGACAACATAAACTTTAACTCAAAATTTTATCTACTTGCAACATGATTTTGCTTGAAATGAAGCGAATTTCCTATGGAAGACGGAGGTCTTGGACATGAAACAATTTGCAGTCATTGGATTGGGCAACTTTGGCACCAGCTTGGCCAAAACCCTGGTTCAAATGGGGTATGAAGTCTTGGCCATTGATGCGGACGAAAACAAAGTCAATCAGGTGGCTGACATTGTAACCCATGCAGTCACAGCCAATGCTTTGGAAGAATCCGTATTACATTCATTGGGCTTAAGAAATTTTAATATTGTGGTAGTATCCATTGGACAAGATATCCAAGCCAACATTTTGGTCACTCTGATGTTAAAAGAAATGGGCGTCACCAAGGTAGTGGCCAAGGCCACCACAGAATTACATGGCAGTGTATTACAAAAAATTGGCGCTGATATTGTGGTTTTCCCTGAAAGAGATATGGGGATCCGGGTGGCCCACTCATTGGTGTCCCATAATATCATTGATATTATCAATCTCTCCACGGATTATAGCCTCCTGGAAGTCATGGCCCCCCCGGAATTTCACGGCATTCCTTTGATTCATTCTGGTTTACGGAAAAAATATGATGCCACAGTACTGGCAATCCGCAGGGGCAAGGAATTTATTATCTCCCCCAAAGCAGATCAAATCATAGAAAATGGTGATGTATTAATTCTCTTAGGAAATCACGATAAATTAAAACAATTTGAAACCGAAATTTAACCAATGCCCCTATGCAGAAATCTGCCTATTGCTTTGGTTGCTTAATGCCTGGCCTTCTACTGTATCGCTTTTTTCCTAACCTAAGACAAGTTTGCTTTCACATATAGAGCAAAGGTCATATCACCATTGCTCTATATGTCAACTCAATTTCATTGAATGGTAAAACCACCCACGAGAAGGAGATCCCCATGCAGAAAACAAAAATCGCCTTGGTTCAAATGCAGTCTCAAACAGGAGATATACAACAGAATATGGACACTATCATTCATTTTACCAACGCAGCTTCTGCCCAAAATGTCCATATGATTTGTTTTCCTGAATTATGTATTCCCGGATATCATAGAACCTTGAGTCCCACCCTTGCTGAACCCATTCCCGGAAGATCCACCCAGATTCTGCGCCAATTGGCTGTGAACAAAAAAATTGCCATCTTAGCAGGATTGGCCGAACAATCTGATACAGAAAAACCTTATATTACCCAAGTACTAGCCTTACCCAATGGTAAAATTGAAACATACCGCAAAACCCATTTGGGAAAAAGTGAAAAACCATATTTTACCCCTGGAGAACAGCTCCCTGTATTTGATACCCCCCAAGCCACCCTAGGTCTCCAAATCTGTTGGGATTTGCATTTTCCCGAAGTCACTGCTATTTTAGCCTTGCAAGGAGCAGAAATTATTTTCGCCCCCCATGCTTCTCCTGCCATTGTGGGAGATCGCAGAAGCATTTGGCTCAAATATTTAGGAGCCAGGGCCTATGATAATACGGTTTTTGTAGCAGCCTGCAACTTGGTGGGAGATGATGGGAAAGGACAGTCCTTTTGCGGAGGACTTTTGGTCCTAGATCCTAAGGGAAATCCTTTGGCAGAAGATTTTCAAGGAAAAGAAAGCATCTTGGTCTTGGAATTAGACCCTTCCCCCTTACATACCATTAAAAGTAAAGAAGCAAAGTCCATGCGCAACAGCTATTATTTAGAAAGCAGGCGTCCAGAATTATATCAAAGGATTTGTGAACCCTATATAAACCATACCAATAAACAATAAAATTCTAAAAAACCAGGGGATACATGATGATTAGTTTTTTCCTTTCAATCCTGTTATTAATCTTGGGATATTTTCTTTATGGAAAGCTTGTTGAACAAATCTTTGCTCCCAATGACAAACCAACTCCTGCCTTAACCCTCACCGATGGGACTGATTATATGCCCATGAAAACAAGCAAGATTTTTTTGATTCAGTTGCTTAACATTGCAGGAATTGGTCCCATTTTTGGGGCTATTTTAGGTGCTTTATGGGGACCTGTGGTTTTTCTTTGGATTGCCTTGGGTTCAATCCTTGCCGGTGGGGTTCATGATTACCTGTCCGGCATGATTTCCCTCCGGCACCAAGGAAACAGTATATCCGAAACTGTGGGCATATACTTGGGAAAAACCATGAAGCAAGTTATGCGCGTCTTTTCCGTCATACTCATGGTCCTGGTAGGAACGGTTTTTATGACAAGCCCTGCCTCGTTATTGGCGAATCTTACCCCTAACAGTTTGGGTATGAGCTTTTGGGTTGTGATGATTTTCGTTTATTACATATTAGCCACCATACTCCCCATCAACAAACTGATTGGGAGAATATATCCTTTTTTTGGTTTCATTCTGCTTATCATGGCCTTTGGCATTGCTGGAAGTCTTGTTCTTTCAGGTCATCATATACCTGACTTACAGCTACAAAATTTACATCCTGATGCATTGCCCATATGGTCTATGATGTTTATTACCGTAGCTTGCGGGGCTGTCTCCGGATTTCATGCTACCCAATCCCCCATGATGGCTCGATGCTTAAAAATAGAAAAGGATGGCCGAAAAGTCTTCTACGGCGCCATGATTGCCGAAGGTTTCATCGCCTTGATTTGGGCAGCCGCAGGGGTAGCTTTCTATGAAACCACCGGAGGTTTAGCCCAAGCCTTAACAAATCTGGGAGGACAAGCTGGCGTTGTATATGATATTTCCTTTTCCTTGCTTGGTACTGTGGGAGGATTACTCGCCATCATTGGGGTGGTTATTTGCCCTATTACCTCAGGGGATACAGCATTCCGAAGCGCCAGGCTTATATTAGCGGATTGGTTTCAAGTGAATCAATCAACCATCACCAAACGTTTGCTTATTTCTATCCCCCTATTGTTAGCAGGTGTTATTTTAACGCAAATCAATTTTGATATCATTTGGCGTTACTTCTCCTGGTCCAACCAAACACTGGCCATGATTGTGTTATGGACTGGAGCAGTTTATGTATATCGTCACAACACCAAAAAAGCAAGTTGTTTCATTGCCGCCATCCCGGCAGCCTTTATGTCCGCAGTATCTTGTACTTACATCTTGCAAGCAGCTGAGGGCTTCCATCTGGCCACAACAATTGCTTATCCTGGAGGCATTATTTTTGCTATTTTGTGCTTCTTTGTTTTTTTAAAAACAACTTTTTTTAAAAAAACAAAGATAAAGAAATAAAGGAGAAATAAGCATTGCTTACATCTAAAATCAATGCTGCCTTAAGTAAAACCAAGGCAGATATAGTCTTTAAAAACGCCCATGTAGTAGATATATTTTGTCACCGCATCCTTACTTGCGATGTAGCTGTTTCCCAAGGATATATCGTAGGATTGGGCTCCTATGACGGCAACCAAGAAATCGAAGCAACCAATCAATATCTTATGCCATCTTTTATTGATAGCCATATCCATATTGAATCCAGCATGCTCTGTCCTGACGAGTATGCCAAAATTGTTGCCCCAAAGGGTGTCACCACCATCATTGCAGATCCCCATGAAATTGCCAATGTTTGTGGAGAAGATGGCCTTATTTTTATGCTTCAATCTGCAAAAAACGTGCCAGTGGATATTCATTATATGTTACCTTCCTGCGTTCCTGCTACCCCTTTTGACCAAGCTGGGGCAGAAATTGATGCCTTATCCACTGTCCGCCTTTTCCAAAAGTATGACTTTCTCGGACTGGGGGAAATGATGAATTATCCGGGGGTTTTAGCATTGGCTCCTGAAGTATTAGCAAAGCTAAAATGTAGTGATATCATTGATGGACATGCCCCTTTGGTCAGCGGAAAAGAATTAAATGCTTATCTTTGTGCTGGTATTCATACGGATCATGAATCCACTTCCCCAGAAGAATTAACAGAAAAAATCAGCAAAGGCATGTATATACAAATCAGAGAAGGTACCCAGGCCCAAAACTTAAAGGAATTGATAAAAGGCCTGACGCCCTATACCTTGCGTCGTCTTCTTTTCTGTAGTGATGACCGGTATTTAGGCGATATCATAGACCAAGGCTCCATTTCTAATTGTATTGGCAAAGCTGTTTCCCTGGGCATTGATCCTCTGGACGCCATTACCATAGCCAGTTTTAATGCTGCGGAGTGCTATGGCTTAAAAAACAAAGGCGCCATTGCCCCAGGATATCGGGCAGATTTGGTTCTAAGCGCAGATTTAGCAGCTCAAAATATTTTGGCAGTGTATAAAGATGGGCAATTAATTGCTCAAAACGGCCAAGCTTTGTTTGATTCAAAAAAAGTGCCCCAGGATAAAGTCCTTCATACTGTGCACATTCCTTCTGTTACTCCCAATACCTTTGATTTTTATTTTACACCCGGCTCACCAGCGATCCAGGTATTCCCTCAATCTCTTTATACCAAACAAATCCGTCCTTCATCTTCCCAAGGACTTAATCTTTGTGCAGTCATTGAACGCCATGGTGGTAACGGGGAAATCGGCCAAGGATTTATTGCAGGTTTTGATTTGCATAACGGAGCCATTGCCCAGACCATTGGCCATGATGCCCATAACATCACAGTCATTGGAGACAATCCCGAAGATATGGCTTTGGCTGTGAATGCCTTGGGAACCGAAGGAGGCATGACAGTTGTTTGCCAAGGCGTTATACAAAACCGCTTTCTCCTTCCCATTGCAGGGCTGATGTCTGATAAACCAGCCCAAGAAGTTTTACAACAACATCAGGAATTATTAAAAGCTGTGCAACAATTATCTATTAATCCTCAAATTGATCCTTTTATGTTGCTTTCTTTTTTATCTTTGTTGGTTATACCAGATATTAAATTAAGTCATGCCGGTCTATTTGATGTAAATACAATGTGTTTTTTTCATAAATGATAGCATGGCTAAAAATACGTATCTTATATAAAATATCTTCCTTCAAAAAACATTTATATCCTCAAAAACCAATTTAGAAAAATGTTTGTGAAAGCAAAGGAGGAATCAAGCAATGCTCATTCATATTGATACACTAAAAAAAGAAATAAAGAAAAACTTCTATGGAGGCGAAAAAGACACAGAAGCATATATGTTTGTTGATGAAATGAATCGTATTATGTATGGCAAACTAAAGCCAGGCGCCTCTATCGGCTTGCATACCCATGAAACAAGTAGCGAAATTATCTATATTATACAAGGAAATGGTATAGTAGTTTATGATAATCTGCAAGAAGAATTGAAAGCAGGTATGTGCCACTATTGTCCCAAAGGACATACCCATAGTTTTATCAATAACAGTCAGGAAGATTTGCTTTTTTTCGCCGTGGTTTCTCAACAGTAAATTATAATGGAATAAAAACATCTTTGTAACTCATTGTCATACCATAAAACAAAAACGCCTAATAAGGCGTTTTTGTTTTATTCCTCATGATACAATTTATCTATATAAGCAATACGGTAGCATTTCTTTATTTCATTGTGTCCTATTAGCCATTTTTTATCTTTATTATGTTAAAAAAGTGTCAACCAAATAGAAAAAATAGCTAGTATAAAAAAATCCAAATCCCGCAAATCCTTGCGAAACCTGGATTTTTATTGGTGGACCGCCAGGGGCTCGAACCCTGGACACCCTGATTAAGAGTCAGGTGCTCTACCAACTGA
>CATZDY010000134.1 GCA_958417755.1 uncultured Peptococcaceae bacterium | reverse complement strand
TAAAACCATTAGAATCAATGACGAGAATATTTCAGCCGCTACCCTTAGGGATTATCTAGGCCTACGCTCCACTAATTTTCAGTTGACTCCCTGCCCAGAGGGTTTGGAAGTGAAAACCTTGGGTTATGGTCATGCGGTGGGTATGTGCCAATACGGGGCCAAGGGATTTGCCTTGCAAGGAAAAAACTATCAACAGATTTTACAGCATTATTATACTGGGGTATCCATTTTAAAATATTAGCCCTTCCCTGTTTTTCTACTATCTTGGGTTGCAATAAAAAAAGACAACGGAAATTAGTATTTTATACAACTTTTTCAGAAAATGCCTCCTTTTAACAGGGGGCATTTCCCCTTGTTCCAGGGTATTTATCCCGGAGCCTGGCATATACATGTAATGAGTTATCGCCGGGGAGGGGTTAGCCGATGGGCAGACCGTTTTTTAAAAGACTTTTCATAAGCCTTCGTCGCCCTCCAGGGGGAGGGTAAGCTGGTGCAAGAATATATACAGAAAAGAGTGTTGGATATATGTCAGTTTATCTTAGAAACAAATGCCACTGTTCGATTCGCAGCTCAAAAATTTAATGTGAGCAAAAGTACTGTACATAAAGATATGACAGAAAGATTGCCATCACTCAACAAAGAGTTAGCCAGGGAAGTGAAAGTGGTATTGGAGCGCAACAAGGCAGAGCGGCATTTGAGGGGAGGAGAGGCTACCAGGAAAAAATATAAAAAGATGTCTTGAGATTTATTATGCAGGCATAAAAGGTTTTTCCCCATAATTTGTAGAATGTTTTCGATTAAAGAAGAAAATTGCTTTCCATAAGGCTACGATAAGTCGCTATACATGGGGGGAAGGATAGAGAGGCAAATGAAAGGGGAAAATCTTTTATGTTTACCACTGATATAGGAGTGGATTTGGGCACTGCCAATGTGTTGGTCTATTTGAAGGGAAAAGGCGTGGTGCTGCAAGAACCTTCGGTGGTGACCATCAATAGGGATAATGGAGAGATTGTAGCCGTAGGGTATGAGGCCCGCAAAATGTTGGGCCGTACACCATCCAATATTGAAGTGATACGACCACTGCAAGAGGGTGTTATTGCTGATTATAATATGACAGAGAAAATGCTGCGCTTTTTTTTGCATAAAGTGGGTATCAAAAAGTTGATGAGCCGTCCCCGCATTATGATCTGTATTCCTTCAGAAATTACTGGTGTTGAAGAACGGGCTGTGCGTCAAGCTGCCATCCAGGCTGGGGCCAAAGCTGCTTACGTGGTGGAGGAACCTTTGGCTGCTGCCCTGGGGGCAGGGTTGGATATTTCTGAGCCTTCGGGCAATATGGTGGTGGACATTGGCGGCGGGACCACGGATGTGGCAGTGCTTTCTTTGGGAGGTATTGTGGTCAATCGTTCCCTGCGGGTGGGGGGCGATAAATTTGATGATTCCATTGTGCGTTATGTGCGGCGGGAATTTAATTTGGCCATTGGAGAAAGCAGTGCAGAGGCTATAAAAATTGAAATAGGCACAGCTTTTCCCCAAGCCACGGCGGAGCAATCCTATGAGGTGCGGGGCAGGGATTTGATTTCCGGCTTGCCCCGGAGTATTGTCATCACCAGCTCCCAAGTCCATGAAGCCATAGTAGAACCCTTGGAAGCCATGGTGGGAGCTGTCAAGGAAGTATTGGAATATACCTTACCAGAATTGGCAGCAGATATCATCAACAAAGGGATTATTCTCACCGGCGGGGGGGCTCTGCTACAGGGCATTGACGCTTTGCTAAGCCATGAAACCAAGTTGCCGGTGTATGTGGCAGAGGATCCCTTAGCTTGTGTAGCCTTGGGAACCGGGAGAGCCCTAGAAATGATGGATGTATTGGCAAAATCCAATGTGGCAGCTAAATATGTGAAAGACGGGCGTTCGAAATAAGGAAAAAATATGGGAAATTTGGGGATCCAATAAGTTCCGGCAGGAAGTAAGTGGCGGATGACGAAATCATAAAAAAGTGGTAATTGACAAGAAGGCAGGCCAAATAACCTGCTTTTTTATTTTTTTCGCCCCAAGGCGTGACTTTTTTCCTTTGTTTTACGTCTTTTATATTGGGTTATTTTTAGTTCTACCCCAAGAGCCGGATGGTAAAGAAACGCCTGGAGCGGATGTGTAGATTGGAGGAAGGGGAAGCAAATCTGTAGTGCTGTCAAGGGGCTTAAAGGATTGGTATGTTGCAGGGATATTGTTTCGATAAGCAACTTATCAGCCAAAGAAAATATAAACAGTTGGATGTCAACAGCTTGGAGCAGAATTGAGGGTTTGGTTTGAAAAAAATTTTGCTAGGTTTGACCTCATTATTTGTGCTGGCCATGTTGGTGTGTTGGCCGCATCAGCATCCAGAGGCGGATATTGGTTTTTTAAATGATCGGGCAGGGGATATCACCGGAGCTACCTTTATCAGAGCTCCGGGGATGTTTACCCCAGAAGGCTTAACCGGGCAAGGGGAAATCGTGGCCTTAGCGGATAGCGGGCTTGACAAGGGCTCTGTTTCAGATATTCACCCGGATTTACAAAGCTTGGAAGGCCAAAGGCCCAAAGTGGTGATGTTGAAACCTTGGGCAGACCGGGAAAAGGCAGATGATCCCTCAGGACACGGAACGCATATGGCTGCCACCATTGCAGGTACTGGCAAGGCTTCTGAAGGGCAATGGCAGGGAATAGCCCCTGGGGCCAGTGTGTATTTCCAGGGTCTCTTGAACAAGCAAAACAAACTTGTTGTACCTGCCCTGGAGACCCTGTTTACCCCAGCCTATGAAGCTGGGGCCAGAATCCATGTGGATGCCTGGGGAGGTGGGAGTAATACTTATGGCGACAATGCCAAACAGATTGATACATATGTGAACAAATATCAGGATTTTTTAGTTGTCTTGGCAGCTGGAAACAATGGAGGCCAAAAGGGGACCTTAACCGCAGAAGCTAACAGCAAAAACGCCTTGGTGGTGGGAGCGTCGATCAGTCCGCGGCCTGCTTTGGATGCAGAAAATACAGATGGAGAAAAAGCGGCGTCTTTCTCCAGCCGAGGGCCTACCAAGGATGGACGGATAAAGCCAGAGCTTTTGGCTCCGGGAACCTCTATTGTTTCAGCAAAATCCACGGTTGTACCAGGTAATTTAACTGGGTTTCCCCAATATATAAGCATGCAAGGTACCAGCATGGCAGCAGCTGTCACTGGTGGAGGAGCTGCCTTGATGCGGGAATTGCTGCGCACAGAAATGCAAATGTACACTCCTTCCGCTGCTTTGGTTAAAGCTTTGCTAATCAATGGAGCCCGAACCCCCCATGGGCCATCCCAAGAGGGATTCGGTATCTTGGATCTCACCTCCCCAGCCATTGCGTTAAAAGAAAAAACCATGAAATTGCTGGATGAAAAGGATGGCTTGCAGACAGGCAATGCCCAAGAATATAGCTTTATGGTAAATACCCCCAGCAATATGTTCAAGGCAACCTTGGTTTGGAGCGATCCGGCTCCAGAAGATGCCAGTCCCAATACCTTGGTCAATGATTTGGATTTGGAAATCATAAGCCCCAGTGGCCAAAGGATATGGGGAAATCATTTCCTGCATACCGGAACAGCGGATGCTCTCAATACAGTGGAACAGATTTATATTCCCACCCCAGAAGTGGGGGAATATGTAATTCGGGTAAAAGCCAATTATGTTTCTTCCAGATTGAGCCCCAGTGGGCAATCCTTTGCCTTGGCTTACGGGCAGTTGCCCAGTACTGGTTTGGTGGAAACAGATGGAGAAACCCCTGGCTCCGCACTTTTTATTGTGGATGGTGCTGTTGCTGGAGGCAACGAACCTGTGCGCCAGGGGTATCGGGAATACATTGTCAATGGCCGACGTTATATTGTTGGACGGAATTGGCATCCCCCGGGGGCAGGCTATCGGGAGACAAACCAGGGTACCTTATGGTACACAGCCAAAAAGGAATTGCGGTCCGGGGGCTATCTACAAGATGGCCAGGCCCTTTGTATGGTCAACGGGCAACAGACAGATAAAATCCAGGATATCCCCTTGGGGGCTGGGGTGACTGGGGTGGTGGATCCCTTGACCCAAACCTTGCAACGGATCAATGTGCAATATGCCATGTATACGGGTATTGTAACCAAGGTGGGAGATGCCAATCATAAAACTTTACAATTAGAAGGAATTTCCGGAACCTTTACCATTGCGGATGATGCTGCGTATGAAAACAATTATCACATCCAGGATTCGGATCCTTTTTTGAGTGCCTTTGGACCTTTGGAAATGGGGGATTACCAGGATATCATCCCGGGCATGCAGGTAAATTTGGTGGTGGATTCCTTTACCCAGCAAATCCAAGGGGTTACCTTTGAGCGGAATATTGTGGTGGGGAATATTGAGAGTGTGCTGACAGGGAGCAAAGAGATTTTATTGGATAATGGGAAAAAGTATGAGCTATCTCCCGAAGCGTCTATTCTGGTGGATGGGGAAATGGCCAGGCTGGGGAGCCTGCAAACTGGACAAACAGCCAGCATCATGTTAGCCCCGGACAGCGAGAGTATTGCTCTGGGGGTAGCAGTTTGTAGCAATACTGCCTATGGCCAGGTGGTGTTTATTAGCAATGCTGACCAGGAGCTGTATTTTAATGATGTAAAAAGCGGTTTTCATATTTATAAAATCGCTGACAAGGCCACAGTCATTCGTTGGGGAACAGAGGACACCTTAGCCTCTTTGCAAGGTGCTTCGGATATTTGGGCCATGTTGCTTTTATCTCCCCAAACAGGAGAAGTGCAAGGAATCAAAGTGGCGGAAAAAGCAGAGCAAATTACCGGAGAATTGGCCCAGTTAACAGCCAATCAAATGATTTTAAAGGATGGCAGAGAATATGCTGCCAGCAACAGAGCTAGTTATGAAAAGAATGGTTATCCGGTGATGCCTGTTGATTTTGTCAAGGGAGAACCCATTAGCGCCATTACTCTTTTTGACGGACAAGGGGAGATGGTGGTGGCTTCCCTGTGGAGCGAGAAATCCTTTGTTCCCGAATCACCGGCTTTGCAATATGTGGCCTTGCCATTGACAGGGCAATATTATATTGCTGGCAATACCCAGGGAGAAGTTTTGTATATATGGCGGAAGAATCATTTGCCCGTGGTCATCAGTCCTGAACGAAACGGGAATTTCTCCTATTCCTTTATTCCCGAGGACGGGGAGGAAGGGGTTAGAATTGTAGCTGTGAATCGCCAGACCGGAGAAGTCAATGGCAAATACCTGACCCTACAGCCAAAAGAAGAGAACCAATTTAAGGATTTAGAGGGCCATTGGGCTGCGGAGGATATGTTGGCCTTAGCCAATCAAGGTATGTTAAAGGGATATGCGGATGGGACTGTAAAGCCAGATGCGCCCATTCGAAGGGAAGAAATGGCGGTGTTATTGGCCAATTGTTTTAATTGGAAAAATGATGTTAATGGCAAATTGGGTGCAGCAGATGAGGAGAAAATAGCTTCTTGGGCTAAAACCAGTGTATATTGGTGTGTGGCCATGGGGGTGATGGAATTGAATGTGTATCACAACTTCCGGCCAGATGAAGCATTGACCCGGGGGGAATTGGCCAGACTTGTAGGGAATTTCCGGCGCAATTTGGGCCCTTCCCTGGGCCTGCAAAGTGATACATCCAGGGAGAACAGGCTGCTGCATATTGTAGAAATGGATCAACGAAGTTTTCGGCTGGAGGGGATTCTCCAGGGAGACAGCACAAAAGTATCTGACCCTCAAAAAACAGCCAGCCGGGCGGAAGCTGCTGCTGCCCTTAGGGAGCTTTTAAAGGAAATAGAGCAAAGTCTAGCACCAGAAGAGAGTATGCAATAAACCTTTCCATGTTTGGCTTGATGAAAACTTTAGAAAGCATCATGGCGTTTGCTGTAAATGTGAATCCTATGTCGCTTGTTTTGATGCTTTATCTTTGGCTTAGAGAGTTTTAGAAAGTGCAAAGGGAGATTCGGAACATCTTTATAGTAGAGAGGGATAGAAGGAAGAAAAAAAGAGCTGCCAGAAATGAATCTGGCAGCTCTTTTTTATATGATTTTTATGCTAAGATTACTTGCTTTTTTCCACCCAAATGGTAATGGTATGCTTGTTTGCTTGTTCCTGCCAGTCTTTGATTTGATTGTATAAAGTAGTGTATTCAGTCTGTAGGCTGGCATCAATGGATTTGTTTTCTTTTAACAAAGCGCTTAATTCTTCATACCGACTCACCGCATCTTTGTAGCGGTATGTCAAATCAACAGGGGATTCCTCTGTTTTGTTGATAACCTTTCCTAAAGCAGAAATGGTTTGGATAAAACCATCGCTATTGGCAGTAGACATTGTGACAGTAATGCTGCCCACTGGCAGGTCTCCCCCTCCTTTGCCAGTGCTTTGGGTGATGGTGCCGCCCTTTTGCATGGCAATTTCCCTTACTTGTTCTATGGTAGCAGCAGGATTATCAGCAGCCAATTTCAACAAGGTATTGTTTACCTTTAATTCTTTTTGGTTCAGCAAAACCAAATCCGATGCTGGGAGAGGAGAAGTTTGTTCCTTGTTATCAGGAGGTGTTTTAGGTTCTAGATCCCTGCCTTTTGGTGTTTCTGCTGTAGGGCTATTATCTTGCCCTGGGGAATTTTCTGGGGGCAGCTCT
>CATZDY010000133.1 GCA_958417755.1 uncultured Peptococcaceae bacterium | reverse complement strand
GTTTACAACTTAACTATAAGGAATTGAAACTGTAATAGGGGAGTGGGCGACACTCCCCCTGCTCTAAGTTTACAACTTACCTATAAGGAATTGAAACGTACTGGCACGCCATCCAATTGGGTTGATTCAGTTGCTGGTTTACAACTTACCTATAAGGAATTGCAATTACGGTGAAGATAATAGGCCGGAACAGAGGGCGTTCAGGTTTACATCTTACCTATGAGAATTCGGAACTATTTTGATGAACTATATGGTTATGAATAAAAGCAAAAGATTGTCTAAATTGCCCTCTTGCTGCTTTACTGTAAAGGATAAGCGCAAATATGAAACAACTGGTGAAGCTTACTTTTATCCACTACAATACAACAATGGACACTTTATCAAATATGTTCTTGCTTGGTGTATAAAAGTATCAATCCATGTTCATACAAAGAAAAGTAGAGCGATGGTTTGCTCTGGAATAGGATTGGGAAAGCATGGCGGACCGTCTAGGGTGTGATAGTTCGCCTTATTTGTAGGTGCCGATTTTTAGTGGTAAGGCATACCCAATATAATAAGAAAAGTGAAGCATTGGTTTTAAACAGGTCTTTTTTATTTTTCATGAAAAACCAGGGGTGGATTTTTATTAGCATGAGAAGTAAAAATAGCGGACAAGGGGCCCCAAATTATGTTGGAGAATGGAAGGACATAAAAGGCAGGGCATTGACATAACAATTGCAAGGAAGAATGGAAGAAATATATTTTAAAATCTTGTCTTTGCTCTGTGTCATAGCAGCGGATAGTATATACTTGATTTGCAAGGAATGGTGCGAAAAATCTTTGTTAGTTATCTGTGTAACAGTGCTTATTTGAATGGATTGGAGTCTGGGGTCAAAATGAAATGAGGTATGTAAATTGACTTGCCTTGAATCACTAAATGATACTATACCTAATGTGGGCATATGTCCAAGGGAGATTCTTGGTTTGTAAACTGATAATCTTGTAGGAAAGAGATTATGGTGAAATGATGACAAACTTGACTATGGCAGCAAAACACAAAGAACCCAAAGGACAAATATCCAATATACAACGCTATTCCATATCATATGGTCCGGGGATTCGGACAACAGTGTTTTTTCAGGGGTGCCCTTTGCAGTGTTTATGGTGCAACACCCCAGAGTCGCAACCTTATCATAAAGTTATGATGTATTTTGAAGAGCGTTGTGCCCAGTGTGGTCGTTGCACGCCTGTTTGTCCCACAGGGGCCTCAAAAATGCTAGAGAACAAATTGATGCTTGATTATCGTTTGTGCATCAATTGTGGCGCTTGTATGAAAGCGTGTCTTTATGGTGCCAGAAGCATGTCCGGAAAATGGATGACTGTGGACGAAGTCATGCAGGTGATAAACAAAGATTTGAATTTTTATCATAATTCTGGTGGTGGGGTGACCTTTAGCGGGGGTGAATGTGTAAACCAACCGGAATTTTTAGCTGCTTTGATGGATCGTTGTTATCAAAGGGGCATTCATATCTGTATGGATACCACAGGCTATGTTTCTTGGGATGTATTGGAGAAGCTTCTGCCCAAAGTGGATCTTGTTTTGCTAGAGATAAAGCATCTTGATAGTAAGAAACATGCAGAATATACTGGCGTTAACAATGAATTAATCTTAGATAATGCAGCGAAGATAAAACAAGCAGGGAAAAGTGTTATCATTCGGATGCCTTTAATTCCAGCCCACAATAATAGTGAGAGCAATCTTAAATCTTTGGGTAGATTTATGAAGCTATGGGGATTTAAGCGTATGGATTTACTGCCTTACCATAAGATGGGAATCAATAAGGCATTGGGCAAAGAATATCCATTGTTTGAAGTGGATAAATTGAGCAAAGATGAAATACGCAGGGCAGTGGAAATAATGGAGGGCTTTGATTTAGAAACTGAGGTGGTTTTAAAGATTCCTCCTTATTTTAGATTTATTTTGTAACAATGCTTATGTATATACGATTCTTAGACTTTTTAGTTGATAGAAGCTGGTAAACAGCTCGGTTGTCATTTGTTAATAGTATCCCCAATAACCTGTAAATTTAAAAAAATGGCTAGCCAATTGCTATCAATTGCATATAAAATTGCCATGAATGGAGCTCACAATCTCTAAGAGGAAAGCCTTTATTATCATGCTATCCTAAATTACTATGATAATAAAATAAAAAAAGGGCTGGGACCTTATGTATCTTAAGGCTCCCAAGCCCATATAGGATTATGGTGAAAATTTTTCAAATTATGCAGGATTGGTAGGGGCTGAATCTGGGGAAGGACTGCAGGCTACCACCACCTGTTGGCTTTCCATTTCTTTTTCAGCAATGAGATCTTCCAGGATTTCTTTGGTTTCCATCAGTTCTTCCACAGACATGGTGCTGAAATCTTTGGTGGATTTAGGGGTAATGGCTACTCCTTGTTTGCGAAGAAACTCATCCACTTTATCTTCTTTCTTTTTGTAGAGATAAAAGCCTAGGGCACTTACTCCTACGCCAATCAAAATACCCTTTGTCAGATCATTGTTCCACAACATGATTTTCCTCCTTTAATGCATTGAATTATTGTTTATGGCATTGGTGAAGATGCTACCAGCTTACTTTCTAGGGCCAGATGGCAAGAGGTCAGACATTTCCTTACAAAAGTGCTTGCATAGGAAACACTACTCGCTGCCTTGGGAATTGGTCTTACCCAATAGATCTGTGGAGCAGGGTCTGTCTCCTCAGGGTATTGTACAGAAAAAAGCTGCCTATGCCTTTGTGGGGGCAATAGATGGCGGCCAAAGGTGGCCAACCATGAAATGGCAGGGGCCCAAAGGGTATTTCCCTTTGAGCAAGCATCCAAAAGATAGAGCACAGACATGACCTCAGGGTCAAAGGTACCCTTGGTTTTAAGCTCTTGGTAACCATGTTGGATAATGGCTCCCACTGTGGTTGCCACAGCCAGCCATTGATTTACCTTGGCCAAGGGAGAGCTGGTTACTTTGGTTGCCCAACTGAACAGAATCATCAGAAGGGAGCCATAGCTACTGGGAGGAATGCTCAACCCCTTCTTTTCTTCCCCTTGGTTCACTTGGACCATGGTTGCCTTGGTGGTCATAGCACATCCTACGGCCACATGCATGATAACCTTGGTTGCACTGATTTCCTTGGTATTGTAGGCAATGAGCACCGTGCGGATGGCGGAATTGTATCGTACCATGGTGATGCCCGGACAATATAGGATTTGGGGACAAAGAGGTGCTGAAGTCTTTAGCCGCATTCTCCCAGGTAGGGTGTGCAAAATGTCTAATTGGATCAATTGCTTTTGCTGAATATTTTTTCCTGTCATCAATACCCCTCCTTGGAAAACCGGTGAAACATAAGTCGCAAGGAATTGCCCACCACACAAATGGTGCTTAGATTATGCAACAAAGCACTGATGAACACAGAGATGTTACTGGCAGCGCTGATAAGCAAGCCAAGGGTATTGATGCCCACCACCAAGGCAAAATTTTGTTTTACCACATGCATGGTGCGCTGGGAGAGCTCTAACACAGCGGGAATGCACATAGGGTTGTCCCTGCTGATGACAATATCTGAGGTTTCCATGGCAATGTCCGTGGACTTGCTTCCCAAAGAAATGCCCACATCTGCATAGGCAAGGGCTGGGGCATCATTGATGCCATCTCCTACCATGATGACGCCATTTCCCTTTGCTTGTAGTCTTAACACAGCATCCGCCTTTTGCTCAGGCAAAAGGCAAGCCTGGTATCCGTCAGCCCCAATTTCTTGCGCAATGGTTTCTGCTTGTTCCTTTTGATCACCAGTTAACAATTCAATATCCTCCATACCAGCATAGCGCAGGCGGTTCACTGCCCGGCGGGCATTTTCCCTGGGCTTATCCAAAGCGTAAATGACCCCGAGTAAGGTATGATCCAGCGCTACATAGGTGGGGATAGCGGCCATGGTGTCTTCTTTCAAAGTTCGAGGAAACTGGATATTATTTTCTTCTAGAAAGGAACGGCTGCCCACCCGTACGACTTGGCCTTGTACTGTGGTCATAGATCCCTTCGACACTTCAGTCACTGTTTCCCCGTGAATGGGAATGGAGACGTTTAGAGATTGACTGTACTGCAAAATAGCCCTTGCCAAAGGATGGCTGGATGTTTCTTCTGCTGCACAGGCATAAGCCAGAAGTTCCTTTTCCCTATAGGTATCATGGATCACTTGGGTAGCAATGACCTGGGGATTTCCTTCGGTAATGGTACCTGTTTTATCGAAAATAACTGTATTGGCATTGCTCATGTTTTCCAAATACGCCCCGCCTTTAATTAAAATGCCTTTTCGTACCGCAGCATTGATGGCTGCGGAAAAAGCAGTGGCTGTGGATAGTTTAATGCCGCAGGAATAGTCAATTACCAACATTTTCAAGGCTTTTTGCGGATTTCGCGTAACTGCATAGACAGCAGCTGCAGCCATAAAATTAAGGGGCACAAGATAATTGGAAAACCGGTCTGCATAATGTTGAATGGGTGCTTTTTGCAGGGCACTGTTTTCCACCATATCAATGATTCTTGATACTACAGTTTGGTCTCCCACTTTTTGTGCCCGCACAGTTAACGTGCCGTTTTTGACAATAGCCCCTGCAAAAACTTCATCCCCAACTTGTTTTACAGCAGGCATAAATTCCCCTGTAATGGCGCTTTGATCCACTACAGCTTCCCCTGCCAACACGATTCCATCAGCAGCCAGCTTTTCCCCTGCATGGGTCACAAGGCGATCTCCCACGGCCAGCTGGTCCATGGGGCAGCGTTTTAATTCTCCACTGTCAAGCAATTTCCAAACCGTATCATTATTTACAGACAATAGATTTTGGATGGACTGACGGGTACGTTCAATGGTATAAGTGGTCATGAATTCTGCCACATCGGATAACATCAAAATGGTCAAAGCCGAATTTCCCTTGCCCAATAGCAGGCTAGCTATAATGGAAGCCACGGTCAGAAAATCCGCATTGGGTCGCCTGGTTTCCCGGAATCCTAAGGCAGCGGAACGGACGAGGGGAATGCTCAGCAAAAGGCTGGCCATGGCAGGTAAGGTGGTGAATTTGCTGCCCAAGGGGGTGGGATACAAAGCCAGTTGGGCCCCGCCTTGTTTGAAAAGGGTATTGCTCAAAAGCAAAGTTGTCCCTGCAATGAACAAACGCTTGCGCAGCGTGGCCCCAGAATTTTGGTTTTCTACCCCAGAACTTTGTTTTTGTTCTTCTTGCCTGCTGTTATAGGCTGTCATGGTATAACGCAGCAAAACAGCATCCGCCTTGGCTCGCATTTCCTCCGGGGTATATTGATCAGGGTTATAAAAAAACAAAATGTGTTCCAAGGCCAAATTGAGTTCCACCCGGCGCACCCCAGGGATATGGACCAGCTCTTGGGCCAATGGTTTGGCTTGCGAAGCCACATATTGTAAGCCTTGATAAGCAAGACGAAGCCGGCCAGCCAAGCTGTGGATGACTTTGCCTCTAAACACCATGTTTATTCTTTCCCGGGGCATTACATAACGCATGATTCACCTCCTTTCCCCCATGACCATGGGGCAGGTATTGTTGCAATCTTTGTTTAGCCATGTTTCGTATCATAGCCTCCGGGGGCTCTTGGGTCCAATCGATTTCCCGGGCTAAGGCCATTCCCACTTCAATGACTCGGTTGATCCAACCCATAATATTGTCCCGGGAGGTATGGGCCGGATTATAGTGAATCAAAATGCTGCCAATGCGCCCATTGACCCGTACCTCTTCCACGCCAGGCCATAACAAAAGTACTTCTTGGATATAGCTCAAATAGGGGAATGCCTTGGGGGGCAATTGATGATAATGGGGAAAATACAACCGCAAGCGACCGGGTAAATCTGAGACAATATTGCGACGCAAAAGAAAACGAATGAGATAGTCTTGCAATGCCATTATCCTTGTCCCTTTCTGCGCATGATATTGCCAGCCCACCACAATAGGCTGTAGCTGTTAGGAGGGGTTGCGGTTTTGCGTATCATGATTTGGCCCAAACTAATGCCCGCCAGGGTCAAAGCCACCAGCCAACGTCCGTCAATGATACCTTTGGTTTTTGCCAATACAGCTTGGTTTAAGGCAGCAGCAAAGGTGGTGACTTCCCGTTCCACCAAACAAAGGGGACGGGTATTCAGCTTCTCTTCTAAGCCTAAAAACCGAATCAAGGCCCCTTCCAGCACTTGGGGTGCCACAGCGGTTTCTTCATAATATAGCAACAGAGAGCCAGTGCGAGGATTGGCTGCTGCTCCTTTGATGACAGATAGCTGTTTATACTGCTCTTGCAGCTGGGCACAAACTTGGTCATTGCCTATGAGGGTAGGAAGCCTAAAACGAATTCGTCCTGGGATGGCGCTTTTCACCTCTACCATCCCGGGAAAGGAGGGAAGACACAAGGCATTTCCTGGGGGATTTTCTTTTTTCGACAACAGGCTAAGGGCTAGGCTGGTTAGCAACAACACTGTTTTCCCTTGCATGGATTCTCATCATTCCTTTATTAGATAATTGAGATAATAGTAAAAAACAAAAAAACACAGAACCAATACAGCATATTTCCGTGGATGTATGGAACCAGGATGTAACTGGTCATATCAAGGTTAGGGATAATCCGGCTTTCTTGGACATGCATGAAATTGCTTACAAAAAAGAGGACAGCACTTTGTAATGCCAAAGTCAAAGCTTTCTAAAAAACCTGTCTTT
>CATZDY010000132.1 GCA_958417755.1 uncultured Peptococcaceae bacterium | reverse complement strand
AGAAATTTTTCTCTTTTGAGCAATATATACTCGTACCAATTGATTTACCCCAGGGGGCAATTCATCTCCATTATCCCGGGCAAAAACTTTTACATCCACAATCTTTCCTGATTCCCCATGGGGCACCCGCAAAGATGTATCCCTTACTTCTCTAGCTTTTTCTCCAAAGATGGCTCGTAATAAGCGTTCTTCTGCTGTAAGTTCTGTTTCACCCTTTGGGGTAACCTTTCCCACCAAAATATCACCAGGACGTACTTCTGCTCCTACCCGGATAATGCCACGGTCATCCAAATCTTTTAAAATCTCTTCCCCCACATTGGGAATATCTCTGGTGATTTCCTCTGGACCTAGTTTTGTATCTCTGGCGTCGCACTCATATTCCTCAATATGGATGGAAGTAAAGAAATCTTCTTTCACTGCTTTCTCACTAATTAAAATTGCATCTTCATAGTTGTAACCATCCCAAGGCATAAAAGCAACTAAAATATTTCGGCCTAACGCCAGCTCCCCATTTTCCGTGGAAGGACCATCAGCAATAATCTGATCTGCTTCCACCCGTTCACCTTTATATACAATGGGTTTTTGATTTACACAAGTTCCTTGGTTCGAACGAGTAAATTTAAGCAATTTATGGCTTTCCAAGGTGTTATCATCACACCGAATATATATATCATTGGCTGTGACTTTCTCCACAATGCCACCTTTTTTACTAATAGCAACCACGCCGGAATCCTTGGCTGTTTTATATTCAATTCCTGTTCCTACTAGAGGAGCCTGAGCTTTTAACAAAGGAACAGCTTGACGCTGCATATTGGCTCCCATCAAAGCCCTATTGGCATCATCATGTTCTAGGAAAGGAATCAAAGCTGTGGCAACACTAAAAACCTGCTTTGGCGATACATCCATATAGTCTACTCGATCAGCTGGCACCACTACAATTTCAGGGGAACGGGCATTTACTTTATTTTCAATAAAACGACCATCTTCATCCAATGGCGCATTGGCTTGGGCAATAATGACTCCTTCTTCTTCATCAGCAGTCAAATATACAATTTCATCTGTCACTCTTTTTGCCTCTTTATCCACTTTACGATAAGGGGTTTCTATAAAGCCAAAGGAATTGATGCGGGCATATGTACTTAATGAACCGATCAATCCAATATTAGGACCTTCCGGGGTTTCAATAGGACACATACGTCCATAGTGGGAATGGTGTACATCTCTTACCTCAAAACCTGCCCTTTCTCTGCTCAGACCTCCTGGTCCTAAAGCAGATAATCTACGTTTATGGGTCAGCTCTGCCAAAGGATTGGTTTGATCCATAAACTGAGACAATTGACTGGAGCCAAAGAATTCTTTAATAGCTGCCACCACTGGTCGTATATTAATCAATACCTGGGGAGTAATGACATCCACATCTTGGATGGTCATACGTTCCCGAACGACCCTTTCCATTCTGGAGAGACCTATTCTAAACTGATTTTGCAAAAGCTCTCCCACAGAACGTAAGCGGCGATTTCCTAAATGGTCAATATCATCCACTGCACCTTCTTGTTCCATTAATCCTAATAAATATTTTACTGTACGAATAATATCATCTGGCATCAAAGATCGAATAAACTCTCGATGCATTGGCACATAAGTTTGTAAAAGATTATCAAATTCCACAATCCCAGCCGCTACGCCAGTTTCCCCTAATGTTTCTGCCAACTCCAAGGTTACTACATCGCCTTTACGAGCAATAAGTTCACCGGTTTCTGGTAACACAACATCCTCAGTTAAAGGCTCATCTGTATAATGATATAAGACCCCATGTTTTAATTTTTTTTGCAGTTTATAACGTCCAACATTGGCCAGATCATAGCGTTTGGGATCAAAAAATAAAGTTTGCAACAATGAACGGGCACTATCCACTGTGGGAGGTTCGCCAGGTCTCAGTTTTTTGTAGATTTCCACCAAGGCTTCTTCTTCTGTATCTGTATTATCCCTGGTCAAAGTTTCCTGTATAAATTTATTCTCCCCAAACAAATTTACAATCATGCTATTGGAGCCATACCCCAAGGCTCTAATTAAAACAGTGACAGGAATTTTCCTGGTACGATCAATACGCACAAATATATGATCATTTAAATCAGATTCAAATTCTAACCAAGCCCCCCGGTTGGGAATAATTGTAGCACCAAATAATTTTTTTCCGCTGGGATCAATTTGTTCGGAAAAGTAAACACCTGGGGAACGAACCAACTGAGAAACAATCACTCTTTCAGCGCCATTGATAATAAAGGTTCCCTTTTCTGTCATCAATGGAAAATCGCCCATAAAAACTTCTTGTTCTTTTACTTCACCAGTTTCCTTATTAATTAAACGCACTTTTACCCGCAATGGCGCGGCAAAGGTTACATCTCTTTCCTTGCACTCCTCTACTTTATACTTGGGCTCACCCAGAGAATAATCCAAAAATTCCAGCACAAGATTACCAGTAAAATCTTGTATGGGTGAAATGTCGTGAAATACTTCCCTTAGACCATCACTAAGAAACCAGTGATAGGAATTACGTTGCACTTCAATTAGGTTAGGTAACTCCAACACTTCTTGAAGTTTAGCAAAACTTCTTCTTACGTGAGAACCGGCTTTTACGGCTTTCATCAAAAACACCACACCCCTTATGAGAGTAATGCAAGTCTAGATAAGAAACAACGAAAAGCAAGGTACTGGTTCTACCAAGACCTCGCTTTCAAGCATAGTAATATGAAATCCAGAATATTATTCCCTAAAAAACAGCAGTGAATACATCTATATTTTCCTTATGAATAATATTTTGGTTATTCTGACACATATAGAATAGACATTTTTAAATGATAGCAAATTTTTTTTTTTTTGTCAATTAACAAATCCTTTAATTTAATCATAAAAAACCTTTATATGCTTTTGCTTTTACATTATACACCCAAAAAAGCAATATTTCAAAACAGCTGTAAATAAAAACACTCTATACCAAAAAGGACCCTTTTAAAAAGGGCCCTTTTTCCTATTGAATGCTTAAAAAATATTTACTATTTTAATTCCACAGTAGCACCTTGTTCTTCCAATTTGGCTTTCAAGGCTTCAGCTTCTTCTTTTGCTACTTTTTCTTTTACTGGTTTAGGAGCATTATCAACCAACTCTTTTGCTTCTTTTAAGCCAAGGCCAGTAATTTCCCTCACTACTTTAATAACATTGACTTTTTTATCCCCAGCGCCAGTTAATACAACATCAAATTCTGTTTGGGCATCATCAGCAGCTGCTGGAGCTGCCCCTGCAGCTGCTGGAGCTGCTGCCACAGCAACAGGAGCTGCTGCGGACACCCCAAATTCTTCTTCAAAAGCTTTTACCAATTCAGCCAATTCTAAAACGGTTAATCCTTTCACTGCTTCTAAAATTTCGTTTACTTTAGACATATTGAAACCTCCTATAAATTCACATTTCCTTTTTAATCATTGCATCAATTATGCACTTTCATTTTCTTTTTGTTGACGTATAGCTTCCAATGCATACACAAAATTTCGCAACAGACCTTGTAGACAACCAGCAAATCCGTACATGGGGCTTTGCATGCTACCCAACATTTTAGCCAACAATACCTCTCGGGAAGGCAAGGCAGCCAAACTTTTTATTTCACTGGCATCAATGGCTTTACCTTCTAATAATCCACCCTTGATTTCCAACACTTTGTATTCTTTGGCAAAATCCGATAGTATTTTTGCTGGAGCCACCAAATCTTCATAGCCCAATGCAATGGCTGTAGGACCTTCCAAATACTTTTCCAGGCCCTCGAATCCTAGCTCAGTGGCGGCTTTTAAAGTCAAAGTATTCTTTGATACTTTCAGCTCACTACCACTATTCCTTAGCTGCTGCCGCAATTTCGTTATAGCAGCCACATCAAGACCACGATAATCAGCCAACACAACCACATTGGCTCTGTCCAGCTTTTCTTTTATTTCCTGCAATAACTCTTCTTTTTTCTGTCTGGTGGGCACGAACGTACACCCCCTTTCTCATGATAACAAATAAAAAACAGGCCTGTAGACATAGAAGGCCTGTCAATTTTCATTGACATACTTGGATCACTTCTCGGCCTCGGCTGGCGGATTTTCCATTAAGCTTTCTGCACCAACTGTCTACAGTCAAAGGTATATCATAATTTTTTGTTTTTATTTCCTATGCGGTGAGCTTTTGTGTATTGATTTTGATTCCTGGACCCATGGTGGATGAAATGCCTACGCCTTTAATATAAGTTCCTTTTGTTGCAGCTGGCTTTACTCTGATCAGTTGCTCCATTAAAGTACGAAGATTATCTTGCAAGTTTTCGACTGAAAAAGAAGCTTTTCCAATGGGAGCATGAATAATACCTGCTTTATCAACCCGGTACTCTATCTTCCCAGCTTTAATCTCTTTCACTGCTTGGGTTATATCAAAGGTAACTGTACCGGTTTTAGGGTTTGGCATCAAACCTCTGGGGCCTAAAATCTTACCTAAACGCCCCACTAAACCCATCATATCAGGAGTAGCAACCGCCACATCAAAATCCAACCATCCTTCTTTTTGGATTTTTTCCACCATATCTTCTGCTCCTACAAAGTCAGCTCCTGCATCTTCAGCTTCTTTGGCTTTGTCGCCTTTAGCAAAAACCAATACTTTTCTTGTCTTTCCTGTACCATGGGGCAAAACCACTGCTCCACGGACTTGTTGATCTGCATGTCTTGGGTCAACGCCCAAACGCACAACCACTTCTATTGTTTCGTCAAACTTAGCTACTGCTAATTTTTTAACCAATTCTAAAGCATCCGCAGGCTCATACAATTGGTTTCTATCCACTTGTTTTTGAGCATCTGTGAATTTTTTTCCATGCTTTGCCATTATAAACCTCCTTGTGGTAAACGGATCACAATCCTCCCACATAAGCTTTTGATGATAGATTGTTTACTCAGCAATCTCAATTCCCATACTACGGGCAGTACCCTGAATCATACTCATTGCTGCCTCTAGGGATGCAGCATTTAAGTCTTTCATTTTCAGCTCTGCAATTTCCTTTACCTTATCCAAAGATACTGTTCCCACTTTTTTCTTATTTGGTTCACCTGATGCGGTTTCAATGCCTGCAGCCTTTTTCAATAATACAGCTGCAGGTGGCGTTTTGGTAATAAAAGTAAAGGAACGATCTTCATATACTGTAATTTCTACAGGTATAATCAAACCTGCTTGCTTGGCTGTTGCTTCATTGTATTGCTTCACAAAAGCCATAATATTAACCCCATGTTGCCCCAAAGCAGGACCCACAGGAGGAGCAGGGCTGGCTTTGCCTGCCTCACATTGAAGCTTAATCACTGCGGCAATCCTTTTAGCCATGCTTTCACACCTCCTTATTCACATACTACATTTCTATTGATTCCATTTTATCACCCATTGGGCTTGAATCAATCCAATTTTTCTGCCTGAAAGAAATCCAATTCTACCGGCGTATCACGACCAAACATAGAAATAATAACCCGCAATTTCGATTTTTCAGCATAAATTTCATCAATAATCCCTTCAAAACCTTCAAAAGGACCAGCTTTTACTCGCACATGTTCATTTACACTGAAATCCACCCGGGGACGCGGCTCATCCATGCCCATGTTCTTAATGATATGCAAGGCCTCATTCTCTGATAAAGGAATTGGCTTTGCACCTGTACCCACAAATCCTGTTACACCTGGCGTATTTCGTACAACATACCATGAGTCATCTGTCATAATCATTTCCACCAATACATAGCCAGGAAAAACTTTTTTCTTATTTATTTTACGCTTACCATTTTTAATTTCTATCTCGTCTTCCATGGGCACAAGGATACGAAAAATCTTCTCTTCCATATTCATGGATTCGATTCGTTTTTCTAAGTTTGCTTTTACTTTATTTTCATACCCCGAATACGTATGGATTACATACCATTCTTTAGTCATAATTAAGGAACCCGTCTTGCAGATCCCTCACCTCCCCGGTTAGCGAATAATAAGTTGTAGGATTGTACTTAGCAGTGTATCAAAGACCCATATAAGTGCCGTCACCACTAAAACAGCCACCACAACCACCGAGGTGTATATGATAATCTCGCGGCGGTTTGGCCAGTGTACCTTTTTTAATTCATTGATAACGCCTCTAAAGAATTTTCGTGTCCGTTCTGCAAAATTACCTTTTTCTCTTTTTACAGCTACAGTCTTTTTGTCTGATTTTGCTACAACTTTTTTTGTACCAAGATCCCTACTTTTCGCTTCCAATTCCTTCCCCCCGGAATTGTCTCTTTTGTCTTGTCCTGTCATAACTAGTGCTCACACCCATTCAATTATTAATGAAAAGGGATTATTCTTTTATCTTGTTTCTTTGTGCATCGTATGGGTATGACAGAAACGACAATATTTTTTCATTTCAATCCTATTTGAATCATTTTTTTTATTTTTTGTGGTTGTATAATTACGACGCTTACATTCAGTACATGCAAGTGTTAAACCTACCCTCACCCATAACACCTCCCAAGCCACAAGACCACAAAGATAATTAGTACATGACCCACATAATTTATCATAATAAATTATTGCTGTCAATACTTAGAAAACCCACTGATCCACAGTATTCCTTATATGTTTCCCAAACATACCACTATCTAACAAAAGTTTTATTATAATTCAATTTTTATCAACCACTAAATATAATGGCATGCAATTTCATAATAAATAAAATTGGTCATATGACCAATTTTATTTATTAACAGCTCTAAATTATTCAATAATAGAGGTAACAACACCAGCGCCTACCGTACGGCCACCTTCC
>CATZDY010000131.1 GCA_958417755.1 uncultured Peptococcaceae bacterium | reverse complement strand
GGAACTGTTAAGTCCACGGTTTTAGGGGTATCTATGGATTTACTCTTTTGAAACTCTCGCTCATTTCTACCCATTGTTGTTCCGGACTCAGGAGCGCCAGACATTCCTCCCCCCCCAGAAGCAGTGGGAGAAGAAACACTTCCTGGTGTCAAAGACCGGCTTTGGGCCATTTGCGGATGTACATCCATCTCTTGCTCCAAGGGTATGGTAACGCTTTCTGGAACAGAATTTGCAGTTATCCCTATAGGTGCTGCATTAT
Organism: uncultured Peptococcaceae bacterium; assembly: GCA_958417755.1. Taxonomy (GTDB): domain Bacteria; phylum Bacillota; class Desulfotomaculia; order Desulfotomaculales; family Desulfocucumaceae; genus CATZDY01. The sequence continues at coordinate 6,636 of CATZDY010000131.1, read as the reverse complement.
CCATTGAGGTATCAGCTTCAACTGGAGGGGATTCCATTTCCTGGTCTTCTCCTGCAGGGGAATAAATCGCACCACTTGGCTCCCCTTTAGGCCCCTCCACCGGTGTATCAGAAGATTCTGCAATCTTCTTTTCCTCAACCAACCCAGATTGTTCATTACTTTTTCCTATACCATTTTCTGCTTCCTTGGCCTTCAGGGAAGCACCATTTCCTGTCTGTATGGCAGGTGTTTTTAAATTACTGGTATCAGCTACTTGCTTGGCATGCTCACCAATGCCTAAACCAGTATATAATAGAATGCTTAGCCCAGCCATTGCCATAATCCCCATGGAAACAGCCAATTTTCTCTGCCAAGCAGCCCAATAACCCACAAACCTTGATTTCTTTTGGGGTAAATCTTTTATCTTACTTTTTATTGATAAAGCCAAATCCTTTGGAGGAATCATTTCAGGCAAATCTTGTAACAAACCCACCACAGTACGTAAAGACACAAGCTCCTGGGCACAAGCAGGACAAGATGCCAAATGAGCTTCCACCAAATGACATTCAGGAGCAGTTAGCATTCCGTCTAAATAAATGGATAAATGTTTTTGACATTCACGGCATTGCATTCCGACTCCCTCCTTTACCTGTCCTGACGATTGATGATTGATAAAAGTTCCTTGTGCCGTAACACCTGCTGTTTTAATGCTTGTCTGGACCTACTGAGCCTTGACTTCACAGTTCCTAAAGAACATTGTAAAGCTCCGGCAATTTCTTCATAAGAAAGTCCTTGCATTTCTCTCATGATTAAAATTAACCGATGCTCATCAGATAAAGAATTGATACATTGCTGCACAAGCTGCTGTAATTCCATCTTTTCCACAGAATCTTCTGGTGACATGGTTTCATCCATTAATGCAGCATTGCCTCCTGTTTCTTCGGTGATTTCATCCAAAGAAAAAGTCTTCTTACGCTTTTTCCTGCGCAACTCGTCACGGCATACATTGGCAGCAATGCGATAAAGCCATGTGGCAAAGGCAGATTCTCCTCGAAAGCTACCCAAAGCTTGATAAACCTTTATAAAGGTTTCCTGAGTCAAATCACAAGCATCTGCATGATTCCCTGTATATCGATAGGCAATGGTATATATTCTATTCTGGTATTTTTGAACCAATCCGTCATAAGCATCATCATTCCCTTGTATAATCTGTTGAACCAATGCTTCATCAGGGTGCATGCCGATGTCCCCCCCAGCATGTGGGATATTTGTCGCCAAAAAAGCTAAACTAATGAATTCGACATAATTCTCTACACTCCTTCCCTGGTATATACAGGGAACTAGGTAGAAAAGAAAACCCTTTCTTCACAAAAAAACACAAATAAATGATTGACTTTCCCTACTAGCCTTGGTATACTAATATACGTATTCAGCAAATAGTGAGACAAGCCGAAGTGGCGGAATTGGCAGACGCAGCGGACTCAAAATCCGCCGTTCGCGAGGACGTGTGGGTTCGACTCCCACCTTCGGCACCATATGATTTTAAAATAGGAACTGGCCAAAAATTTTGGCAGTTCCTATTTTATTGCTATTCTTTTCTGCCAGGATTTTATATCTTCCCCATAACCAAAATATTGTAACTCAATGTATCCGTTTTATTGCAAATAAAAAGGAGGCTTTATCTTGGCAAATTATAAAGTATGGTTAGATGCCGCCAGACCCCGAACATTACCTGCTTCCATTGCGCCAGCTTTAACTGGTTCAGCCCTGGCATGGGCTGATAAATCCTTTTCTTGGGCTGTTTTCATTGCTGCTATGCTTACTTCTTTGGCTTTACAAATTGGAGCCAATTTAGCCAATGATTATTATGACTTTCGCAAAGGAAGCGATGGACCCAATCGAATGGGCCCTACCCGGGCAACAGCTTCTGGACAAATACTGCCCCAACATATGCTTATGGCTACCATGCTAGTGCTAGCCATCGCTTTGGGCACAGGATCCTATCTGATTTATATAGGAGGAATTTGGTTTGCTATCCTAGGAATATGCTGTCTTTTGGCTGCTGTTTTTTATACAGCAGGCCCTTTTGCCTTAGCCTATTTGGGCTTGGGTGATATTGCTGTATTTCTTTTCTTTGGCATCATTGGAGTCAATGGCACTTATTATCTACATAGCAATATGCTGCAATGGCCGGTTTTGCTCGCCTCCCTGGGTATCGGTGCTTTAACCGTAAATATTTTGGTAGTCAACAATACAAGGGATCGAATTACCGACCAGTTGGCCAAGAAAAAAACTTTGGCTGTACGTTTTGGAAAGGATTTTTGTCTCAAACAATTTACTGCCATGTTGGCATTGGCATTTCTTTGCCTTTTTGTTCCCGTCTTGATTCACCCAGGGGCCCTGCTTGCTTTGTTCACCCTACCCTTGGGGATTAAATTATATCGTGAACTAAAGGAATCCGAAGGACCCACGTTGAATCAAACTTTAGGCAGAACTGGGAAAATGTTATTTTTATACAGCCTTTTATTTAGCATAGGTGTTATCTTATAAAAATATATATTTGACTGGCCAGGGGGTTCTATTCGCGATTATTGACAGAAAGTTCATTATTATTTTACAACCATTATTTTTGTATGATAATCCCTTTTTGCCTTATGCAAAGGGTCTATTTTTTGTATCTATATGAATCATTTAGAAATGGAAATACTCAATTCGTTCATAGGCTAGATTTCACAACATGAAAATTTATTGGGTCAAAGCAAAGGAGAAATTAAGAAATGCATGCTTTAGAAGCCATCGCTAAACGCAGAAGCGTCCGTAACTATAAAAAGGAACAAATTACGGATAATGCCTTACAATCCATTATTGCAGCAGGAAATAATGCCCCTAAAGCAGGGGCTATTCATATATCAGTTATCCAAAATCCCACATTGCTGAAACATATAGCTAACATTACCCTAGCTAGCTTTAAGACATCTGGCAACGAATTTTTAATCAGCAGAGCCGCCCTGCCGGGTTACAAACCACTGTACGACGCCCCCACATTGCTACTTCTTTCAGGCCCCCAAGAAATACCCCATAGTGCTGTCAATTGTGCCTGCGCTGCCGCCAATATGACCATCGCCGCCACAGCTTTAGGCCTTGGTTCATGTTATTTGGGCAGTATTTTGACTGCTTTCCAAAATGAGAATAATCTTGCCCATCAAGTGGGCATACCCGCAGGATATGCTCCCATGGGAAGTGTTGTGGTGGGCTATGAAGCAGAAAATGAAACATTTTCCCTTCCCCAACAAACAATCAACAATGTAAACTATGTACGATAATTTTATGGAAGCATACCTTTTGTATGTGCAAATCATTGCTAATGTTTGACTTGACAGATACCTTCTTAGATTTTATACTAAAAATGCAATCTAAGAAAATATGAGGTATTCAAAGGCATGAGGAAATAACGACCGCAAACAAAAGCAAGAAGTAAAGCGTTATATTATAACGTCTATTTTTGCTTGTTCGGTCGTAGGCTCGTGCAAATAAAGAAAAAGCATAAAGAACTGTATGCTTTTTTATTTTATTTGGCATAAACCTCCCGGCAAGCAAGGGAGGTTTTATTATGCTACTCATCAAAGCTATGAATATCTCAAAAACATATGGAACCCGTCAGTTATTTTCCATAGATCGTTTAGAAATCCGGGAACATGATATTATTGGTTTGATAGGAACCAATGGCGCTGGCAAAAGTACTTTGCTCAATATCTTATATGGCTCTGAATCTCCAGACACTGGTAGCATCTACCGTTGGGGCAGTATGGGCATAATCCGTCAACTGGGAAAGCCAGCGGGAGAAGCAAATGGCCAATATAGTAGTCTTTTTCACCTTCAAGATTCTCCCCAACCCAGTGGAGGAGAAAATACCAGAACATCCATAGCAGCAGCTTTGTCCCAAAGAACCAATATATTATTTGCAGATGAACCCACCACTAATTTGGATTTCCATGGTATCAAAACCCTAAAAACCATGCTTGCTGGATTCAAAGGCGCTTTGGTGCTGGTTTCCCATGATAGAAAACTACTGGATGAGTTTTGCCATACCATTTGGGAACTGGAAGAAGGTAAATTGCATATTTTTTCCGGTGCCTACAGCCAATGGGTCCAACACAAAGAACAAGAGCGGAATTTTGCCCAACAAGCTTATCAACAATATTTGGCTGAAAAAAAACGCCTTACTGAAGCCATACAAAAAACGCGGTTAGAGGCCAAGGGCATGCATAAACCACCTAAACGTATGTCTTCCAGTGAATGGCTTTTGCACAAAAATAAAGCAGCGCAAAAGCAAGGCCAGGTCCAAAAACAGGCCAAAGCCTTGGAAACACGACTGAAACAACTGATTCCCCCTCTAAAGCCAATTGTAATGCCGGATATTCGCATGTCCTTGGGATCCGCAACGCCCATTACAGCAAAGATAGCAGCACAAATACAAAATTTTACCCTTTGTTACGGACAGAAAACAATTTTGGAAAATGTATCCTTTACCATCCCCACAGGCAAATGTACTGTTATGTTAGGCCCAAATGGATCAGGGAAAACAAGCTTGCTAAAGGAATTAAGAAATAGAGGGCCTTCTGTCACTTTGGCTCCCAATGCTATGATTGGTTATTTCCAACAAAACCAGCATAACCTTCATGACACGAAAACAATTTTGGAAAATGTACAAATGTTCTCCCATAGAAGTGAATCCGATATCCGTACCATCTTGGCCCAGCTCAATATCCGGGGGAATGATATACACAAAAAAACACAGATTTTATCTGGCGGTGAACGGGCAAAGGTTATGTTTGCCCAGCTCCTGGCATCAAATGCCAATTTTTTCTTGATGGATGAACCTACAAACCATATTGATCTATATACAATGCAAGCCTTAGAAAAACTATTGCAATCTTGGCAAGGCACCATTCTCCTTGTAACCCACGACCAATATCTAGCTGAAAAGTTAGCAGAACATCTTATCTGGGTAGAACATGGAAAGGTCACTTCTTTTGCCGGAACTTGGGAACAATATCAAAGGCATAAAAAAAAGCAACACCAGCATTCCTTATCCACCCGTGGGCTAGATAAAACTATCTTACAAATGCGTATAGCTACCCTTTGCTCCCGTTTAGAAGCACTGAAGAAAACAGATAATAGACAAGAGCTGGAAAAAGAATTAACCCATCTAGTCAATTCTTTGCAACAATTGCGATAAGGTGGCATTCCTTTCATGTCTCTATAAAGAAAAAACTAAATGACAAATTTACAAGTGGGAGAATAAGGTTAGCCTATTCTCCCACTTGTATTTTATCCTGATATAAATTTTGCATATACATAAGACCAGTGTTGGTTTTAAACAGCTTCTTTCCCTTTTGAATCGCTTCCGGGGATAAAGATTCCTCATAGGCATTCACCAAAAAATCAGCTTCTATTAAAATTTGATAGTCAAGCCCTTCTACCCCGTGATATGTATGGTGATGGGCAATGAGAAAACAAACACGTTCTATATTATCTTCCTCATACCCCAAATTTGTTAACATCTTTTTGGCTTCCCCTGGCCCCTCTATTTGCTGCCACTTTCCGGAACTGGATTGATACTTTTGCTCACTTAACTTAATCCCAATATCATGGACCAAAGCAGTGATTTCCAATATTTCTTGGGTTCTTTCATCCAAGCCCTCTATCTCTCCAATGGACTTTGCCAATCCATATACCTTTAGAAAATGATTAATGCGTTTTATATCACCAGCAAAATAGTTTATCATTGACTTCATAACAGCGCCCAAAGGCCTCTTTTCATTCATTTTTCTCCCTCCACAAGACAATACATACAGCAAATTAGCTTTTACCTAATATTTTAATAAATTGTTTTACTTGAAATTCCTTAGACTTATTTATAATTTTTTCTTTTATAGTGTAAAATTATCATTTTATTGTATTATCAATATGCCAAAAAAGGCAAAGGACAATGCAAACAATGCATTGTCCTTTGCTAAGGATTATGGTGGTAAATTAAAAATTAAATGTTTCAAAATAACCTTTCATATCAGCAATTTCCGCTTCTCCATTGGTTAAGTACAACAAGCCCAATACTTGACCAGTTTTTTCATTATACATATTGGCCAACAATGGCAATGTTTCAAATGCTTTTTTCACTGCAGCGGGATCATCATCAAATACAGCTGTTCCTTTTATCCGAATCCATTTCCCGCTTTTGCTCAGCGTACAAATCTCCACATTGGGATTTGCTTGCAATTGTTTGTAAGAAGCTTTATGTTTACCAATCCCAAAATATAATTTGCCTTCATAATTCATAACAAATCCCAATGGTCTCACCCTTGGCTTATCTCCGTCTACTGTGGCAAAATAGAATACATGGTTTTCCGCTAAAAACTCTAATATCTTTTCCATTTTCTTACCTCCTCTTATATTTTATTCTATACTTCGATTATATATATATATTATCTATAAAACAAGTACATATTTTTTTAATATTAAGTATTATAAATAGTGCTTAATATTATAAATAATACTATTTAATCAACCAATGACCTATTATCTATTCTTGGTTTATTTGCTGTTTTATATGTTAAAAATGTCGAACCATATTATTTTCATTTATGAAGAAGCATG
>CATZDY010000130.1 GCA_958417755.1 uncultured Peptococcaceae bacterium | reverse complement strand
TTCTTTAGTTTTCCGGACTTTATCCTCCATTACAACCAAAAGAGCTCCCAATATACCATTTACAAATTTACCAGACTCTTGCCCGCCAAATAATTTGGCAATGTCCACTGCTTCATTCACCGATACCCCTGGGGGAATATCATCCAAATACAATATTTCATAAATGGCCAAGCGCATAATATTGCGATCAACCCGGGCTAAACGATCCAATTGCCAATCTTTGCTCTGGGAAGCAATCATTGCGTCAATCTCATCCAAATGCTTTAAAGTTCCTGTTAACAATTCTTTGGCAAAAGCAACATCTTCTTTTTTTAACATACCATCTTGTATTAAGTAATTCAACGCAAATTCAGGATCGGATCTGCCCACATCCACTTGAAAAATAGCTTGTAGGGCGGTTTCCCTGGATTGTCTTCTGCCCATATGTCCCCTCCCCTTCTGCTATTTTTCCCTAAACATCCCTGAAAACATATCCTTAAGGTTTAAACGTTGGTCCAGCTTTTTGCCGATAAAATAGCCTACAGCAATACATATGGAAACAAACACAGCTTTAAAAATTCCATAACAAATGGCAAACCAGCCAAAGAGTAGGCCCAGTATGACACCCAATACTTTACCACGATTTTTATCAATTAGCTCTATTATTTTTTGGAGTTCCATCGATGGCCTCCCTATTCAACCCTGGGTTTATGAGCAGATATGCTGCTCACCAATATACGTATATCTTGTACTTGTATTCCTGTAACTTCTAACACTTTATCCCTGATTTGTTGTTGCATTGCCTGTGACATTTCGGGAATCTGTACATCCGGGGTTACCATAGTCTTCACTTGAATTCCTATCCCTTGCGGAACCATCATGACTTTTGATTTTACTTCTTTTATCCCGCTATTTTGCATAATCAATCTGTCCACCAAATCTTCCACTGCAGTTAAAGCAATGCGAACTTCTCCCAATTGCCCCTCTTGCACCACCGCTTGTTTCCGAGCTGGCCGCAAACCAAGCCACACAAAATGTAGACTAGCTAAAATATATATAATAATAATAGCCCATAGGGTTTCTTCAAAAAATGGATAGAAAGTTAAATCTCGTAACATGGTTGACATCATCTGCCAACCAGACATAAAAAGCAAAGCAATGATTAATAATAGTGTTGTAAACAATGCATATAGCACTAACAAAACCCGGTTAAACGAATTCACTCACCATACACCCCCACCGGATTTATTTCTGCTTGCCTTGCTCCTCTTCTTTTTTACTTTCCTGGACAAAGGTTACGCCTTGTACGTTTACATTTACCTCTAAAACAGACAAACCTGTCATGGTTTCAATGGCATCTTTTACCTTCTTTTGTATCTGGGCTGCTACATCGGGAATTCTGGAACCATATTCCACAATGATGAAAATATCCACTGCAGCTTCTTTTTCGCCCACTTCCACTTTTACACCTTTGGATAAATTCTTGCGTCCCAACATTTCCGTAATGTCGCCCATGACGCCACCACTCATCCCTGCTACACCAGGCACTTCTGTAGCTGCTAAACCAGCAACAATCTTAACCACTTCATCCGCAATGCGAATAGAACCAAGGTTTGTTTGCTCTTCTCGAATGACAACATCATTATTTTCCATATTATCCATCTTGATACCCTCACTTTTTCTATAATTTTCTATTAAAGCAATTTTATTATATCAATATTTTTATTGCCCTGCAATGTATTCCCTAAAAACCGCATTTTTATAAATATTTTAATTGATAGCATCAGTTTTAATCAAGATTACAATTGAATCATCTCTGCTTCAATTGCGAATGATACGTTTTTCAACATACATAAACTATTTATCCAGCAATAATATTCCTTTGGTACTCAATGCATCCACCAAAGTAAATATCGATATCACCATGCTTATATGCAGCATCAATGTATTTTTTCCAATTGTCTAAACAGACCCTTTATCAGGTTTTTAACTGCATCATAACCAGGATACCCCTTCTTTGCATCATTTTCACCTAGGCAAGAATGAATCCCCTTAGGAAGTACGAGCACTAGCTATTACATCCTAAGGGATTTGCCAATATTTTTAATCCGTATATGGTTTTCTATGCATCAATTTTTTATCACCATCATGCATCCATTTCATTTTAATAAAATTTACTGGATAGAACCAACAACCCCGTCCACCAACCAATCAAAGGATAGTAATTGTTCATCTGTCATTCTTGCACCAGTTGCAATTCTTTCAGCCCCAGCATTATCTCTCAAAGGCCCAGTAAAGATAAACAATTCTTGATTGAGGATTTGTTTTTTGGCAGCTTCTACTGCTTCGGCAGTTCCAGGCGCACAGTTTTCAGAAAGCTCCGCCAGTGATACAAGGCCGCTATCCATGCCTTCCCAATAGGATCTGGCTTTCCAAGTCCCCTCTATGACTCTTTTCACATCATCAATGTAAAAATTAGCCCAATTGAATACAGCTGCTGTCAAATACGCTTTAGGAGCAACATGGGGCGTGGCAATATGATAACCAATGGCATAGGCATTGGCATTTTGGGCCGCAATCTGAGGATTGATTGAATCACAATGTTGGGCAATTACATCACAATTTTGATTCAGCAACTCATCAGCAATGGATTTTTCCATCACAGGATCATTCCAAGTATTGGTCCACAGTACTTTTACTTTAGCCTCAGGATTTACAGAACGTACCCCTAAAGTAAAGGCATTGAGACCACGAATAACCTCTGGAATTTTCACAGCAGCTACATACCCGATTTGTTTGGTTTCTGTTTTCTTACCAGCAACAATGCCAGCCAAATAACGTACTTCATACATTCTCCCCATATAATTGGACATATTCTTTTCCATTAAGTCTCCAGTGGCATGACCAAAATATACTTCAGGATGCTCTTTCGCAACCTTAGCGGTCCATTCCTTAAAACCAAAACTCGTGCTATAAATAACATTACAACCTTGCGCAATGAGATCCCGTATTGCTTTTTCACAGTCTGCATTTTCTGGTACATTTTCAAGATACACTGTTTTTACACCCAAAGCTTTTTCTAAGGCCAAACGCCCTTGCTCATGGGAAGAAGTATAACCTTCATCCGTAATAGAACCAATATAAAGAAAACCTACCTTAATATTTTCTACTTTGATGCCTACCTGATGTCCTGTAAAATTTTTTTCCTGCCCACCCCCACAACAACAAAAAGTGAATCCTATCACGATTGTAAACAAACAAATCAAAATTTTTTTATTCATCTATGCTTCCCCCCAAGAATGTAAAGTGATGTAACGAATTACTCCTTATTGATTGAAATTGAACTATTTATTTACCCTAAAAATCATAAAGCAAATCACCACCTTAACAGGCAGTCTTCATATATAACGCAATGTTCTTTATAAAAACTATTTATCCTTTATACTAAGGTGATTTGAATAAATCTAAAGCAAATAAATTTTTAATTTTGCAAATATCTTTTCGATTAAAAAATATTTTCCTATGATAATAAACTTAATTTTCCTTATTCTAATTTTTAAATAAAAATATCCTGGTAAGAAACTATACTCACCAGGATATTTTCATTACTATGATCACAATATTTTATTATAGTCTTTATGAATTATTCACCCAACAATCTATCTTGGATAAAATGCGTAGTCACATCTCCTGCTTTAAAGAAAGGATCTGCCAGAACTTGCAAATGAAAAGGAATGGTGGTATGAATCCCCTCAATATGAAACTCTTTTAAAGCCCTTTCCATTCTTTGTAGAGCTTCTTCTCTATCCCTACCCCAACAGATTAATTTTGCTACCATAGAATCATAAAATGGAGATACCTCCCAACCTAATTGGGCCACACTATCCACCCGAACACCTGGTCCACCGGGAACTTGATATTTTGTAATTTTACCTGGACAAGGCATAAAGTTTCTTTTCGAATCCTCAGCATTGATACGGCACTCCACAGCCCAACCATTTATTTTAACATCTTCCTGGGTAAATCCTAAAGGCTTCCCCGCAGCAACCAGAATCTGTTCTTTGACTAAATCTAAACCTGTAACCATTTCTGTTACAGGATGTTCCACCTGAATACGTGTATTCATCTCAATAAAATAATAATGACCATGTTTATCCAACAAAAATTCTACTGTTCCAGCACCATGGTATTGTACGGCTCGCGCTGCGGCCACAGCAACTTCTCCCATTTCCCTACGCAATTGCGGAGACAAAGCCACTGAAGGGGATTCTTCTATCATTTTTTGATTTCTTCTTTGAATAGAACAATCCCTTTCACCCAAATGCGCATAGTGACCATGGCAATCCCCTATGACTTGAAATTCAATATGTCTTGGTTCTTCTATAAATTTCTCCAAATAAACTTCCGGATTCCCAAAGGCTGTTTGTGCCTCTGACCGGGCCATACGAAAGGCCTTTGCCAAATCATCTGGACCTTCAGCAATTCGCATACCCCGACCGCCACCGCCTGCAGAAGCTTTGATGATGACAGGATATCCCACAGATTCTGCTAAAGATAAAATTTCCTCTGCATCATCCACAACTCCTTTTGAACCTGGCACCACAGGAACTCCTGCCTGTTGCATTGTTTCCCGGGCCACTGCTTTTATGCCCATCAATTCCATGGCTTCAGGGGAAGGACCAATAAAAACAATCCCTTCTTCATGACAGGCCCGGGCGAAATCAACATTTTCCGATAAAAATCCATATCCTGGATGAATCGCTTGGGCTCCAGTCATCTTGGCAGCACCAATGATATTGGCAATCTGTAAATAGCTTTCTCCTGAACGAGAAGGCCCTACACAAATGGCTTCGTCAGCTGCAGATACATGAAAAGAATTTTTATCCGCTTGGGAATATACGGCCACTGTTTTGATCCCTAATTCTTGGCAAGCCCGAATGACTCGTAAAGCAATTTCACCTCGGTTGGCTATCAATATCTTTGTGAACATACAAAACTCCTTATCATTTTATGCCTGCACTGGTTTAATAACAATCATTGGCTGACCATATTCCACCATGGTAGCATTTTCCACCAAAATGGCCACCACCTCACCAGACTCCTCTGCTTCAATTTCATTCATTAATTTCATAGCCTCTACAATGCATAAAGTTTGTCCTTTTTCGACCCTATCTCCCACCTCTACAAAAGATGCGCTGCCTGGCTCGGGAGCTCGATAAAAAGTACCTACCATAGGTGCTTCCACCTGATACATCCCATCAAACTGACTATTATTCACTATTTCTGGTATTTTGCTTTCCTTTTCCTGGGGTAAAGTCACCGTTTCCGCAGCAAAAGGAACAGTAGAACCACCAGTATCTTTTACAGCATCATGGTCACTCACTCCTGTACTACCATTTTTACGGATGGATATTTTCATTCCTGCATTCTCCAAGGCCACTTCCGCAATATCTGTTTGATTCACCAATTGTAATAACTCTTTGATATCTTGCAAATTCATATCAGAAACCTCCCTTGTTGATTCTGCTCCCTTAGGCAAGACAGGTACAGGTTCTTTTGTTTTTGTGGAAGAACCCATTGGAGCATTGCGATGTTCAAAAAATTTCTTCGCTACTTGGGGAAACATAGCATAAGACAATAAATCCTCTTCTGATTGGATTAACCCTCCTGCTTCTTGCTTAATTTTCTCTAAACGAGGTTCCAATAAATCTGCAGGTCTACATCTATGAGGTTCTTTATCACCCAATACTTTCTCTGCCACCATAGGACTTATATCAGCCGGGGGCTTTCCATAAAACCCCTGTACATAGGCTTTCACTTCCCCAGGAATTAATTTATAACGCTGCCCAGTTAGAACATTTAACACAGCTTGGGTCCCTACAATTTGACTGGTGGGCGTTACCAAGGGAGGATATCCTAGTTCTTCTCGTACTTGGGGAATCTCTTCCAATACTTCACGCAAACGGTGAGCGGACTTTTGTTCTTCCAACTGAGAAACCAAGTTGGAAATCATACCACCAGGCACTTGATGCTCAAATACCCGCATATCATTGATCCTAGTAAAGCCCCTCTCTTGCCCCTGTTCTTTGCGTATCTTTTCAAAATACTCAGCAATATCAAATAAAGCATGTAAATTGATCTTGGTATCATAAGGCGTATCCTTTAAAGCCCGCACCACTGTTTCCACAGGTGGTTGGGAAGAACCAAAGGCCAAAGGAACCGTAGCTGTATCCACCACATCAGCGCCAGCTTCCACTGCTTTGATATAAGTTCCCACTGCCAAACCGCCAATATAATGACTATGCATTTGAATCGGCAAATCGATTTTTTCTTTGATACTCTTCACTAACTCATAGGCTTTATAGGGAGACAACAAGCCAGCCATGTCTTTGATACATATTGAATCAGCCCCCATCTCTGCCAGCTCCTGGGCTGTATGCAAATAATGCTCTCTGGTATGCACTGGGCTTATGGTATATACCACTGCTGCCTGCACATGGGCCCCAGCTTTTTTACCTGCAATCATTGCTGTCTTCAAATTACGAATATCATTCAACGCATCAAAAACCCTGATAATATCAATGCCATTTTCCACCATTCGATGCACAAAGGCTTCCACCACATCATCAGGATAATGTTGATATCCCAACAATGATTGACCTCTCAACAACATTTGTAGTGGTGTATGAGAAAAAACAGCTTTTAACTGACGTAATCTTTCCCACGGATCTTCATCCAAATAACGTAGACAAACATCAAAGGTAGCACCACCCCATACTTCCACTGAGTGGTAACCAATTGAATCAATTTTTTCTGCTATAGGCAACATATCTTCTGTACGCATACGGGTGGCCCATAAACTTTGGTGGGCATCACGTAAAGTAGTATCTGTAATTCCAACTGGCAATTTTCAACCCCCCACATCGT
>CATZDY010000129.1 GCA_958417755.1 uncultured Peptococcaceae bacterium | reverse complement strand
TATCATGCAAATGGTAGCAGAATTAATGGCCCTTTCTGCCCGGACAGCACCAAAAGGGCTGGGAGAGGATCAGATAGAAACTAAGATTGTAACAGGGACTGCATTACAAACCTTGGCAGATGAAATGGAACAATATGGACAAAGGCAGCAAAAAATAAATTTTGATAGAGATGCCAAAAATGTGCGTCAATCGGATGCAATCCTGTTATTGTCATTAAGAGAGAATAAAGTATTAGGTCTTCATTGTGGAGCCTGTGGAGAAAATCTTTGTACAAATTTACAAGAAAGACAAGGACCAGAATTTGATGGCCCTCTTTGTGCCTGGAAATTAGTTGATTTAGGCATTGCTTTGGGTTCTGCCGTAAAAACAGCTTCTATGCTCAACGCAGATAACCGCATTATGTACAGAGTAGGGGTTGTGGCCAAAAAAATGGGACTCATCGAAGGCCCTATTGTGATTGGGGTACCTATTTCAGGTTATGCAAAAAATATTTATTTTGATAGAGCATTAGATTGATGCAAGCAATATATTTAATAATAAAGTCTTTTAGCGAGGGGAAATGTATGATTCGAATAGATAAAAAATTGATTGGCATGCTTGTGTGGAGCTTGTTGTTCGCTTTATGGATAGGCAATGGCTTTGCCTATGCGGATAGCCTACCAGTATCCAAGCAAACAGCTTCTTCTCCAGTGACAGCAGGAGTAGATGTAATGACTTATGAATCTACATCTGGTGGGGGAAAAGCTTTGGTATATGTATTAAAGGTCGATTTGACCAACCCTTATGTAAAGCTAGATACCATTGTTGGCAATGACGGAACATTTGCCAAAAACCAAGTTGTTTCCAATATGGCAAACAGAGTTGGCGCTGTGGCTGCCATTAATGGAGACTTTTTTCAAATGGGTACCAGTGGCAGACCCATTGGTCTTACTTATCAAAATGGAACATTACTATCTTCTCCAGCCCAAAGAACAGATATGTATGGATTTGCGCTCATGCAGAGTAAGGTTCCTTTGATTGATATATTTACTTTTTCAGGACAAGTAACTGCAGCCAATGGTAACTCTTTCACTTTGAGTGGTATCAATAAACCTGCCTATTTGGTGATGGGAGGCGCATCTTCTGATGCAGGAACCTTACAGTTGTATAATACGGATTGGGGGTCCAGCAGCAGAGGCGGTGGCAATGATGTGGTAGAAATGGTGATTTCCAATCAAATTGTCCAAGAAATAAGAAATAACTTATCAGCCACCACCATTCCCATGGGAGGATATGTGTTGAGAGGACAAGGGGCAGCGGCATCTTTTTTGCGTGATAATTTCCAAATAGGCGATACTGTCCAAGTATCCTATGCAGTGGGTCCTGTGGATCAAATCCAAGCAGCTGTAGGAGGACAGGCCTTGTTGATTCATAATGGCTCTATTCCAAACTCTTTTAGTCAGGAAATTACCGGTAGAGTAGCCAGAACAGCTTTGGGATACACAGCGGATGGTCGTACTTTATACTTGGCCTGTGCAGAAAAAAGCAGCAACAGCCAAGGTATGACCCAATGGGAAATGGCTTATTTCCTATCTGGTCTGGGGGCTCATTGGGCAATCAATCTTGATGGAGGCGGTTCAACCACCATGGTAGCCAGGCCTTTGGCTGAAAAAGAAGTAAGTTTACTGACAAAGCCCCAGGGGGGAAGCCAGAGACAAATCCCTACAGCCATTGGCTTGTTCAGCACAGCTCCTCCTGGAAAATTGGCAGGTTTGTTGGTGGATATCAGTGCAGAGATATTTTTGGTAGTACTTCCGTATACATTGACGGTTAAAGGATATGACGAATATTACAACACCGATCAAGTGGGGGCTTCTGAACTCAAATGGTCTTTTAAAAATGGAACAGGAAATGTGGTGGGCAATCAATTAACCTTTGAAACTGGTGGAGCTGTCACTGTGGTTGCTTCCAATGGTGTTTATGATAAAGAAATCCCTGTTCAAGTATATGACGAAAAAAGCATCAATCGCTTAGATGTAGAGCCAAGCGAAATCCGTTTAACACCTGGTGGTTCAGTTCAATGCAAAGTAAAAGTCGTGTGCAATGATGGAACAGAATTTTCATTGCAACCAGGACAATATCAATTATCTGCCTCTGGCCTAAAAGGAAGTGTATCCGGAGATACCTATACAGCGCCAGCTACCCCAGGTATTGGTGTATTACAAGTGAATTTTAGAGGTATCACCAAGGATATTCCCATTACTGTGGCAGAAGGCCAGCAAGTGATAGGGAAATCCACTGAAAATGCACCCCTGTCTTTGACCTTGGATGGACTTACTGTTGTTGTACCTGCTGAAGGATTACCAGCAGAAACAACGGTTATAATGAAACCTTTGACAACCCTATCCACTCCTTTACCAGAAGGATATCAATTGGTAACAGGGGTAGAGATAACAGCTGATATGGAAGGAAAAGAATTTTTAAAACCCGCTGCTGTACAATGGCAAAACAACCAGGCTGTATTGCTGCAATTACAGGAAGGTCAATGGGTATCATTCAGTACAGAAGAGATGAATAATGCTCAAATTTCTACCTTGGAACCCTTAGCTTTGGTGCTAAAAAAAGCAGCCCCTGTATTCACGGATATGGAAGGGCATTGGGCCAAAACTGATGTTACAAATTTATCTGTCAAAGGGATTGTATCCGGTTTCCCGGGCAATGTATTTATGCCCCAAGACAAAGTAACCCGTGTACAATTTATAACCATGCTGGCTAAGGCTATGAATTGGTTGCCCACAGAAGGAAATACCAATTTTACTGATAGTGCTACCATCCCTGATTGGGCGAAAGGCTATGTTGGTATTGCAGTACAAAAGGGTGTTATATCTGGATACAATGATGGGACCTTCAAGCCCAATAGAACCATTACTCGTTCAGAAATGGCCTCTTGCATTAGCCGGGCGCTAAACTTACCAGAAGCTTCGGCAGATACCTTAGCTGGGTTTGTGGATCGTAACGCTGTGGCCCAATGGGCCTTAGATCCTGTTTCCCGGACTGTAGGGGCAGGGCTTTTAAAAGGGGACAATCAACAGCGTTTTAATCCCAAAGGCTTGGCCACCAGAGCAGAAAGTGCAGCTCTGATTGCCAGGACAATGGAATATCTTGCTCAATATCATACAACAGGAGAAATACCTATGGAGAATGCATAGATACTATGAAAAAAAGCAAACCCCCTAGACAAAATCGAAAATTGGATCACTTGCGTTTGGCCTTGGCATTGCCAGACGCAAGCATATCCACAGGATTAGACGATATCATTCCCATTCATCAGGCCCTTCCTGAGCTGGATATGGCTGATGTGGATACCTCTTGTACGTTTTTAGGTAAAATGCTAAAATTACCTTTTTGTATCAATGCCATTACAGGAGGACATCCGGATACTGCTTGGATTAATCGGGAGCTTTCGCTGGTTGCTGCCAAAACTGGTATTGCCATGGCCGTAGGTTCCCAACGGGCTGCACTAACAGACAAAAGCGTCAGGGAGACTTTCATGGTAGCCCGACAAGTAAATCCTAAAGGGATATTGCTGGCTAATCTTGGCGCTTCTTGCAGTCTAGAGGAGGCCAGGTCTGCGGTGGAAATGATTGCAGCAGATGGCTTACAATTGCATTTAAATGTACCCCAAGAAGTATTAATGCCAGAAGGTGATTGCTGTTTTAAAGGAATGCTAGAGAATATTGCCAAGGTGGTAGCAAGCCTTTCTGTACCAGTTATGGTAAAAGAAGTAGGATTTGGTTTATCCAGAGAAACAGTAAAAGCATTGTATGATATAGGAGTACGTTGCATGGATGTAGGAGGCAGCGGGGGAACGGATTTTGCTGCCATAGAAATAGCAAGGGATCAATCGGATGCCAAGGAAAAAAGATTTATGTTACAAGGTTGGGGTATTCCCACGGCCATTAGTTTACTAGAAGGTTTAAGCTTACAGTTGGATATACAATTTGTTGCTTCCGGGGGTATCCGAAGTAGTTTGGATATGGTGCGTTCCCTTATGCTGGGTGCAAAAATAGTTGCCATGGCTAGACCTCCTTTGGAAATCTTAATTCAAGAAAATCCTTTACAATTGGAAAAAAATATTGAAACATTAAGACATGAATTAGCAACCATGATGCTATTATTAGGGGCAAAAAATATAGCATCTTTGCCCCTAAAGCCTTTGATTATCAAAGGCCTTACAGCAGAATGGATGGAAAGAAGGGGAATTGACATTCATTCCTATGCTAAAAGATAGAAAATATATTTCAACAGTATATTGTTTGTTCTCAAAAAACGCAGGATTTCGCACCTTTTCAATCCTGCGTTTTTATGTGTCTAGCATTAAAAGTATATATAAACATGAAAGCTATCTTAAGCCTTTTAGCAGCTTCCTTCTGATACCTCAATGAAACAAGCGGTCCTATAGAACAGGGAAAATAATTTGTCATACTTTTTGCAATGCAACATTCATCATATCATTTGCAAATAAAGCTTGACTTTGCCATACTAGTGTAATAGTATTATAGTACACTAGAACGGAGGTGCAAACATGCTTTCCATGGAAACATGGCGAAATGAATTTGATGAACGATTTCCCATTTATCAACAAATTGTCAATCTTTTCTGCCGTTCCTTAGTCAAAGGTGAAAGTGAACCCGGTGAACGCATTCCATCCATCCGAGATTTGGCCCATCTCTTAAAAGTAAACACCAATACCATTCAGCGCTCATATCAGGAAATGGAACGGAAAAATTTAATCTATAGCCAGAGAGGAATGGGATATTTTGTGATGCAAGAAAAAGAAATCATCACCAGAGTGAAACATGAAATGGTTACAGAATCCACAACACGATTTATAAAGGAATTGCGTGCCTTGGGCTTTTCTGACAAACAAATACGAATGGAAATTGAAAAACAATTGGAAGGAGGTGTCGAAGAGCATGCTTATGACGATCAAAGGGCTTGAAAAACATTTTCAGGGTAAACATGCGCTTTGTGGCATAGATCTGAACATTGAATCTGGAAAAATTATTGGTTTACTGGGTCCCAATGGTTCAGGAAAAACAACCTTAATGAAAACCATTGCTGGTTTGTTACAATCCGAAAAGGGAGAAATCATTTATCCAAATCATGCAGCCCGGGGTATTGCCGCAAAAATGACCATTTCCTTTTTACCAGACCAAGCAGAATTTCCTTCCTGGATGCGGGTGCGGGATGCCTTTGGTTATTATCAAGACATGTATCCAGATTATGAACAGCAAAAGGCTACCTTTATGATGGAACTTTTGGAACTCTCCCCTAGGGCATACATCAAAAATCTTTCTAAAGGAATGCAAGAACGTGTATCTTTAGGACTAACCTTTTCCCGCCGCACGTCTTTATACCTTTTGGACGAACCCCTGGGTGGTATTGATCCTGTGGGAAAAATGAAAGTATTGGATTCAATTTTATCCATGCAACTGGAAGAATCTTCAATTTTACTTTCCACCCATCTGGTGAAAGATGTAGAAACCATTTTTGATAGCATTTTTCTTCTTTCCCAAGGTAAAATCTTATTCCAAGGAAATTGTGAAACCATACGTGAAGAATCTGGTAAAACCATAGAGCAGGTGTATTTGGAGGTGTTTTCCCATGCTTAAAAAATGGATGTATGCCATACGGCCTCGCCTGCAAATGCGACTTTGGACGCTTTTTGCATTGATTGTACTCAATTTAATATTCGGGATTTGTGGATATACAGAACTATATGGTACAGCAGGCCTCATCACAGCGATAACCTTATCTTCTTTGGCCTTATGTGCTTTGTTTGTTGTAAACATTCTGGCTGATTATGAGATTATCCGTAGCCTATTTGCTGCACCCATAGGATATCATGTGTTTTTAACCCCAACTGCCAGCTGGAAGATACTTTTAGGACATGTATTATCCATTGTTGTACAAGATACAATTGGATTTGCTTTAGGGATTGCTGGTATTGTTCTCCAGGCATTCATTTTTGTCAATCATATCCCTCAATTAACAGGCAATATCAATATTGCAGAAATTATCATTCTCCTGGTTACTTGGGTATTGTATTATTTCTTATTCATTTTGACGATTTTTTTAGCCATTGTTCTTTGGAAAAGTATTTTTTATCAATATAAAGGGAGAATCGTTTGGGGAATCTTAACTTCCATTGGCATTGTATATGTGCTGAATTGGCTTTATCTACTTTTAATGCCCTTTAGCGAGCTTACTAGACATGGATTTCTCTTCCATATCTCTCTTGTACCGGATTTTAATCTTGGCATGATTGCCTATATTTTCCTCTTTTTATGCAAAACAGCTATCGTATTTTATATCACTGCCTATCTGATGGAAAGGAGAATGAATTTATGAATAAAAGAATAGTCATCCGTTTTCTATCCATTTTCATGATATTGGGAATACTATGTCTTTTCAATGGATGTGTAGTTGTTGATTTTATAAGCAATTCTGAAGATACAATTTACGGTACTGGAGAAATTGTGAGCAAAGAATATCCTGTGTCAGAGTTTAAAACAGTGGTTATTGATACCTTTGCAGAAGTTATCTATTCTTCTGCTCCATCAAATTCCGTTACTGTAGAAATCCAAGAAAATTTGTTGCCATATCTTCATATCACCACAAAAGATAACCAGCTTTTGATTAAGCAAGATAAACAAATTGTGATGAGTGGGAATAAAATACCCAAAATTCATATTTCCACTCCAAACTTAGAGGGTCTGATTGTCCGTGGTGGATTAACATTGAAACAAGCGGATACCCTTACAGCACAAACATTTCTTTTGGATATATCAGGAGGATGCGATGTTGAGCTCCCTATAGAAGTGGAACAATTGAATATTCAAATTTCCGGAGCCGGTGATTTACGACTGTCCGGGGAGGCTAAAACAGCAAATATAAACAT
>CATZDY010000128.1 GCA_958417755.1 uncultured Peptococcaceae bacterium | reverse complement strand
GGTAAGCTTGTCATATAGGTCCCGCAGGCGCTTTTGTTCCAATTCATTGAATCCCCCTGCTTGATATCCTGTAAAATTGGTTTTATCCGGGCTATGGTAGGGTGGATCAAAATAAATGAAAGAATGTTTATCTGCCTGGTCTACAGCTTCAGCAAAGTCACCATGTAGAATTGTAATAGCAGGAGATTGTAAATAATTGCTCACTGCCCGTAAAACATCTTCCTCATAAATGGTGGGGTTTTTATAACGCCCATAGGGTACATTAAAAAGACCTTGCGAATTGACGCGGTACAGACCATTGAAACAGGTTTTGTTTAAAAAAATAAGCCGGGCAGCTTTCTCTATTTCTGTTAATTTTTTGAATTTACGTGTATTTCTATCTAGTTCCCGTATTTGATAAAAATAGGTTTGTGAATTATTTTCTTTATGAATATTTAAACAATGAATCAGCTCATCCACATGGTCGCGAACCACTTTGTAAGTTGTTATCAGTTCAATGTTGCAGTCATTGATAACAGCTTTTGAGGGTTGTAGGGCAAAGAATAAGGCGCCTCCACCGAGGAAGGGTTCATAATATGTTTGTATGGTAGGGGGAATATGTTTTTTTAGGGTAGAAAGCAGTTGCCGTTTTCCTCCTGCCCATTTGAGATATGGTTTTATGAGTGGGTTTGGGCCTACCACAAAATGCACCTCCTTTCCCCTAATCTTATGATATACACCAGATTTTACAATCATAAAAAGCTAGTTTTTAACTCACAAAAAGCTGTTAGGTAAGTGCTTAACAGCTTTTTGACTTTTGTTATGTATGTATTTGTTGTTTTTTGATGGTTTTGAATTCTTATTGAAGAGGGCCTTGGGATTGGCTAAAATTGTTTCGAAATACATCCAACATAGCAGCAACCTCTTCTTCACTGATATTATCATCATTATCAGATCCTTTGGAGCTGAAATCTATGCTGAATAAAATTTGAGTATAAATTTCCTGTTTATTTTCAATGAGGCCTTCCTCCACCAGGGCTTTGAAAATTATTTTTGCTGCATCTGCATTTACCATATGATAACCTCCCTTTTCTTGTTGTGAAAACCTATGGGATTCTTTTTATCCTGTATTGAAGCCTCCATAAAAAAATAATCTATAAAACGTATCTTTATGGGCATTGTATCCCAACAGGCAAAATATAATTAATTTTTTTATAATAGTTCGGTGTCCATGCAATGACTTCCTTTTTAGGTAACCAAGAAAAACAAAAACAATTGAAATGAAAAGAACTCAATTTATTGAAAAATGGAAAATAACTATAGGAAAAACCAAGAAAAAGGGGGGATTTGCTGTAAATGGATTTGGAAAGTGAAATTGTCTTTTTTGTTGAAAATTGTTTTATCTTGTATTATAATAAAGAAGAAATAAATTTATAATATGATAATGCCCAGGGGGGCGTAGCGTATTGTTTGATCTTATACCTGTGAAAACACAAGCGGAACTACAGACGGCTTTGGCGAGCCGTCTGAGGAGTTCCGCTTTTTTTTGTCGGATTTATGGATATGATGACCCAAAAGCCTTTACTTCCTTGATGCAAAGGCTTTATGAGCAAGCTTTGAAGAATGGATGTTATATACAATCACCTATACCCAATCCAGCGGAAAAAGAAGTAGCCGATTTTTTAGAACAAGTGAAAAGCCCTTATATTTATGATCATGAGCATGTTGTTTATGATATCAGGCGGTGGTTGGCTGGGATTGATTTAAAAAATGCCGAAGCCTTGAGTGAGGCAATATTAGAACAAATGGCTGAATTGCGTCGGATTGGTTCCCGGGACTCTATTTTAAAAAATGCCTATATTAAATTTCTTTGCTGGCTCAAAGGCAGATTTTCTAAGGCTGCCTATGGGGTGGGCGAATATCCGTTGCCAACCATTGTCATGGATGGACAAACAGGAAAATATGAGCTTTACTTATTACAGATCCTTGCTCAAGCAGGCAGTGATGTATTTTGTGTGAATTGTTTTCCTGAAAAAATGCCGCCAATCCCAGGGCTCTTCGCACGGATAGAGGGCAAAATACATGAATTATTTGTGTTCAATGATAAACATGCTGATCCCATAATCAATCCACCAAGAGCAAATGGTATAGGGCAGTTGGAAAATCAATTGGCTACCATTGACTGTGAAGTGGAGATAAACACTTGGCTTAGGGAACATTGGCTGAATGCCCTGGAACAAAGCAATGCCAAACGAGGTGGGAGCTCTCGAAAAATATGTAACTTATTGATTCGGTACGTTGGTGTGGATGAAGATAGAGGCATCTATATGAATCGTCTCTATGGACTGAAATGTCATTTAAAACAGTGGGGCAAACCCTATGTACTGCTTGAAAACAGTATTCCCAGTGTTTCTGTGGCTGAGGTTGAGTCTTTGACCAGAGTGAATTACTCTGACAGCAAAGAGATGGCTGTTTTGCTGGCCAAACAGATCAACTTTTGTAATAAAGGGATAAGGGATTTACTTTTACAAAAAGAGTTCCTTGCTTTGGTCCAAAGGAATGATAAAGGGAATCTTTCTCAGCTTTATAATTATAGCGCCCAAATGCTTTGTTGGCTCAAGCGATACGGAAAAAAGCTGTTGACCCAAAATGATTGGGAACAAGTTCCTATTTTGATATACTACGGGAATTGCTTGCCTAAGGAGCGGGATTTTTTGTATCTGTTGGCCCGGGCAGGTGTGGATGTTGTGGTGATCATGCCGAATAAAGAGGCTGATAAAGTATTTGCCAATACCTTGGCTGGACAAGCATCAAAGTTAGATGAATTGCCTAGTTCGTCGGAAGTCGTTGATTTTCCCAATAGGGAAGTCAAAATTCGGGTTGCCACAACTGCTTATCATGCGGAACGGGATCTTGATACCATATTGTATACAGGAACCGGCCTCTTTCGTGATCGACAATTTACCTGTTCTAAGCCCATTACTTTAAAGGCAACCTATGAAGAAATTTTATTGTTGTGGAAAGAAGAGGCAAAATATCGTCCTTATTTCCAGGCACATGACCATACAGTGGTTGTGCCCAATATTTTTGCTAAAATATGTGGGGTAAAGGATGGGGATTTAGAACAATATTTCAATACAATTGGTGATTTGATTACATAAGATACAATTGTTGTCAAAAACATCCCCTTTTTGCCTGACAGTATGGGGGAGCGGTTGATGCCTTATGTGGGCGGATTGATGCAAAAAGGGCGGATTTTACCGGATGTTATCCAAAAACATCCCCAGTATCATTATGAGTATTTAAACGAAAATACCCAACAATATATGCTTGAAAAAATGCAAGAGTTATTGGATTTGGATTGGTTGCAATATGAGCAAAAGGATTTGGACAAGATTGTGCTTGCCACATTATTAGACTTGGACAAATTGGTATTGCAAAGGATACAGGATTTTGATTTTACCAAACAAATTCCCAAATTGCTTGTGGTGGATTGTCATGAAGCAATGTTTAGTTTAAAGGAGTGCATTTTCATTTCCTTTTTAAATTTAATTGGTTTTGATATTGCAGTGTTTACCCCTACAGGTTATCGCAATCTGGAGAAATATATCTCTCCAGAGGCTTATGAGTCTTATACAATTGGAGAGTTTGAATTCAATGTAACTGTGCCTGAGTTAAAACCAGCAAGACATTTGGATATTGGTATTGGTTTATTGGGTAAGTTATTTAGAAAGGGGAGAAATTGATATGGCGTTTCAATATACACCGGCAAAAGGTGGGGCTCCGGGGGTTGGTACTGAGGAAGACATGGCGGGTCCTTTAGAGGAAGCCTATGATTTAGTGGCAAAGCGCAAGGAGCTTGACCAGCAGCTTGTTAACTCCAAAGAAGTGGATGATATTGTCAGTACAATCAATGTAAATGATAGTCAATCCCTGGTGACATTTGGGTCCCAAGCAGCGGATGAAATCTCTAAGTGTTCTGATGCGATTTTGAATAGTGTGAACATGTCGCAAATCAATGAGTCAGGAGAATTGCTTACTACACTTAGCAAGATTATGGATAAATTCGATATCCAAGAAATCGCGGCAGAAGAGAAAAAAGGGCTTTTCGGTAAGTTGTTTGGGAATTTAAAAAAACAGCTGGATCAAATTTTGGCCAAATATCACACCATGGGTGAAGAGGTAGATAAGATTTATGTGCAACTTAAAAAATATGAGGCTGAAATTCATGAAGCAAACAAAAAGCTGGATTCCATGTTTAGCATAAATATCGGATATTATCAACAGCTGGTAAAATATATTCTTGCTGGAGAACAGGGAATTGGTGAGATTGACGCCTATCTTGTCCAGATGCGTGCTGAATTCGAAAAAAACCAGAATCAAACGTTGCGCTTTGATATAACCAACCTGGAACAGGCAAAAACCATGTTGGAGCAACGGGTCCAGGATTTGCGCATTGCTGAAAATGTGGCCATGCAATCCATTCCCATGATTAAATCCATGCAATTCGGTAATCTTAACTTAATCCGCAAAATCAATTCTGCTTTTATTATTACCTTGCCAGTGTTTAAGCAAGCACTGACCCAGGCCATATTGCTTAAACGGCAGAAAATACAAGCCCAAGCCATGCAGGCTCTTGATGAAAAAACCAATGAAATGTTGTTGAAAAATGCGCAGAATGCAGTGGACCAGGCAAAACTTACCACCATGTTGGCTTCCAGTAGTTCTGTAAAAATCGAAACCTTGGAACAAACCTGGAAAACCATTGTACAGGGAATTGAAGAGACCCGGCAAATCCAAGAAAATGCCCGTAGAAAACGGGAAGAGGATGCCCAGCGCCTAAATCATTTAAAAGATGAATTCAAAAATATGGTGCAAGTATAAAGGACAGGTAAGGACAATAAGGCAGTATTGTTTAACTTGGGACATGAGGTAGTGGGATTGGTGGAGAGGATAAAAAATAGACTTGGGGTGTATCTTTTGCTGGATTGTTCTTCCTCCATGGAAGGGGAGCCTATTGAGGCTGTTCGTCAAGGAATCCGTGCTTTGCTATTTGAATTGCGGCAGGATTATCAAGTATCATCTTGCGCTTGGGTTTCCGCATTTTGTTTTCATAGCGTAGCCCAGCGTATGTCGCCACTTCTGCCGTTGCAAGCCTTCAGAGAGCCTAAAATTGTGGCTGGAGGAACATCTTTGTTCGGGGAAGCGCTGCAGCTGCTGTTGGAATGTCTAGTCAGTGAAAACGCTGGGGGAGAGGGTTGGCGTCCCTTGGTTTTTGTGTTTACTGATGGCAGGTTTTGTGATGATTGGCAAGAAAATGCTCAAAAACTTTGCCAACAGGCCTTGGTCATTGCCTGTTGTGCAGGTTCCCAGGGGGCAAAACAAAGCCTTCATAAACTAACTGATAGGTTGCTGATGTTGAATACAGTGGCCCCGGGAGACTTTGCAGCACATTTTGAGTTGATTGGTTCATGATACCTTGTTGATAAATGGGAGGTAAAATGGGAACATTGGCCCAGGCAGTTTTAGAAGATGGGAGGGAGCTTCCTTTTGTTCTGGTGGAAGATCCGCCCCAAGGGGGAATGAAATATACCTATTTTTCTCCTGACCGTTCCTATGTGGTTCAATTTTTTCATGATCCCGATATGGCAGGGGAGCCCAATATGCGGCAACGCCTTCAAGCAATCATTGGCCGTTATAATCCCACCCGGGTTGAGCAACATGGTGGAGCTCCAGGGACTGATGAAAAGACTGCAGCTTATTTTGCAAAACGGTTTTGCTGGCCCCAGGCACTGGTGGAAAAACCTGAATTTGGTATTGTATGTCCAGCTTATGGAGATAATTTCCGGTTTGGGGCAAATGCTTCCTATGAATATGATTTGCGAGGAGTTGATAAACGGAGCACCTGGTTTACAACTGCAAAGAAAAAATATTTGGCCAGCCCGGAGTTAGGGGATTTTCGCAATATGCTGCAAATTTCCCTTTATCTGGCCCGTTCCGTACGTAGAATGCATCAGGCCGGATTGGCCCATTCCGATCTTTCCAACAATAATGTATTGATAGATCCCAAAACCGGTGACTGCATAATTATTGATATAGATTCCTTAGTGGTGCCCGGCATTTTCCCGCCAAAGGTGATTGGGACCCCAGGGTATATTGCTCCAGAGGTTTTAGAAAGCATGTATTTGCCTTGGGGACATCCTGATCGACGTTCTGCCAGCGTTTATACTGATTTACATGCTATGGCTGTATTGATTTACGAATATTTGTTAGGACGGCATCCCCTGGTGGGCCGCAGGATGTATGCAGCTCAGGGCAAAGAAGATGTGGAACATCTTTTCGGATCCCAGGCGCTATTTGTGGAACATCCCTTGGATTACGCCAATCGACCTGGGCAGATGAAGCATACCATACGTGATTTAGGGCCAATACTGGCACAATTATTTTATCAGGCCTTTGTGGAAGGTCTGCATTGCCCTGAAAAACGGCCTCTAGCCCTGGAATGGGAACGGGGGCTTGAAAAAACCTGGGAGTTGCTTGAACCATGTAACAATATTGCTTGTATGCAGAAATGGTTTGTCCTACAGCATCCCCGTAAAGCTGTTTGTCCTTTTTGTGGGCAACAAACGAAGAAAAAGAAAATTTTGCGCCTTTGCTTTCACACAAAGATGCGAGGGAAAAAAGGTCTGTGGATACCAGGAGGTGAGACCAATGTATATCAACATATGACAATCTATCCGTGGCATGTTTTTCAGCAGGTTTATCCCAATGAAAAAACCAGCTCTGATGCCCTAGGGGAGCTTTTTGAAGTACAAGGGGTTTGGTATCTCACAAACCGAGCCATTGAAGGTATGCGTACTGCTGACGGGAAGCTTGTACCAAGGGGTGAACGGATTGCTTTGAAAGATAAAATGCTTTTCCGAATTTCTGACCAGGATGATGGAATGTTGATTGAAGTGGCCATCAATTCGGTTACTGGAAAAACCAATCATGAAATGTAGAGGGATGATTTGTGAAAATAACAGGATTAACTGCAGAGCAAGTACAAAAATCAAAGGAACAATTTGGTGATAACCGGCTTAGCGAAGTAGCCAAAGAGAGCTTTTGGTCTAAACTAAAGGGTAATTTCGGAGATCCCATGATCAAAATATT
>CATZDY010000127.1 GCA_958417755.1 uncultured Peptococcaceae bacterium | reverse complement strand
TTCTTTCTTTTCTTTCTTTCTTGCCCTCTCTCTTCTGTTCAGTTTTCAAGGACCAATTCCTTACTAATAAGGAATTCTTTTTTATTATATCATATTTTTATTGCAAAACAAGTATTTTTTTACTATCTTTTTACTATATATTTATGTTACTTGTATTGCTTTTTACTTATTGTCATCAGTGTGGCGACGACATTGATTACTTTAGCATATATCGTCACCACATGTCAAGACTTTTTTTGATAATTTATCAATTTTCTTCACTATTGACTTTTGCCAACGCCACCAAAGAATCTCCTTTATCCAAACGCATCAAAGTAACACCTTGGGTGGATCTACCCATTGAGGGAATATCGCCAGCCCTAATACGAATAATGATGCCTTCTGCTGAAATCATCATTACTTCCTCATCGGGCCGTACAAGCAGCAAAGATACTACTTCACCACTTTTTTCAGTTTTAATACTAATAATACCTTTTCCACCTCTGGCTTGTAATCGATAATCTAAAAGGGGGGTACGTTTCCCAAATCCTTTGACAGTTACAGCCAATACATCTGCATCTGTTTGCACAACATCCATGGAGACCAATTTATCACCTGTTTTTAAACCAATCCCTTTTACCCCTCTGGCCGCTCTGCCATAAGCATGGACATCTTCTTCCGAAAAACGAATGGCCAAACCGTCTTTTGTGCCTAAAAGGATCTCTTGCTTTCCATCTGTAAGTTTTACATCTACTAATTCATCATGTTCGTCTAAATGAATAGCAATAATTCCATCTCGTCTTGATGTATCAAACTGTTTTAATACTGTTTTTTTCACTACACCATGTTTAGTTGCCATAAACAGATTCATATGTTCACTAAACTCTTTGACAGGTATCACTGCTGTGACATTTTCATCTTGATCAATATAAATTAAATTGATAATAGGCGTACCTTTAGCAGTTCTTCCTGCCTCGGGAATCTCATGTACCTTGAGTCGATATACTTTTCCCTTATCTGTAAAAAATAAAAAGTAATGATGGGTACTGGTGATAAATAAATGTGTTAAGAAGTCTTCTTCCTTGGTATCCATGGCCGCAATGCCTCGTCCACCTCTTTTTTGGCTTCGATAGGTATCAAGGGAAATTCTTTTGATATACCCATGGCGAGTAATTGTAATTACCATATCTTCGTCAGGAATGAGATCTTCAATGTCCATGCTTGTTGATTCATCAGAAATTTCTGTTCTTCTGGGATCAGCAAATTTTCTTTTTATTTCTGATAACTCTTCTGTAATAATTCCATATATTCTAGCTGATGAAGCTAAAATTGATTTTAGATGGGCTATTTTTTCCTGTAAATCATGATATTCTAAATCCAATTTTTCCCGTTCTAAACCAGTTAACCGTTGTAAACGCATTTCTAATATCGCTTCTGCTTGTTTTTGACTTAGCTGAAAATTACCCATCAATGCATCTCTGGCTATTTCTGTTGTTCTGGAAGCTCGGATGGTTTTGATCACTGCATCAATATGATCCAAAGCAATGATTAGCCCTTCCACAATATGAGCCCTAGCTTCTGCCTTATCCAAGTCAAACTGCGTTCTGCGAATAATGACATCTTTTTGATGCTCCAAATAATAATATAAAACATCTCGTAAGGTTAATATTCTAGGACGGCCATCCACCAATGCTAACATAATAACCCCAAATGTCTCTTGCATTTGGGTGTGTTTATACAATTGATTTAAAACGACCTGTGGTTTGGCGTCCCGTCTGAGTTCAATGACAATTCGCATCCCTTTGCGATCTGATTCATCCCGTAAACCAGTAATGGCATCTATCTTTTTCTCTTTGACTAAATCAGCTATTTTTTCTATTAATTTTGCCTTATTCACCATGTAAGGCAATTCTGTTACAATAATGGCACTTTTACCAGTATGAAGCTTTTCAATACTAGCTTGGGCTCTTACTTTTATTGAACCTCTACCAGTGCTATAGGCAGCACGAATCCCTTCTCTACCCATAATTTTGGCAGCTGTAGGGAAATCTGGACCTTTCACCAATTGCATTAAATCTTCGGAAGTAGCAGTGGGATTTTGAATCAAATAAATCAAACCATCAATGACTTCTCCCAAATTATGAGGTGGTATATTCGTAGCCATGCCCACAGCAATCCCCGAAGAACCATTGACCAATAAATTTGGAATTCTAGATGGTAACACAGCTGGTTCTTTGCTGCTATTATCATAGTTTGGAATAAAATCCACTGTATTTTTTTCTATATCTAATAACATTTCCTGGGTGATTTTGGCCATTCTGGCTTCTGTATACCGCATGGCAGCAGCTGAATCACCATCCACAGAACCGAAATTACCATGTCCATCAATCAACATATAACGGCAGGAAAAATCCTGGGCCAATCTAACCAAGGCATCATAAATTGCCGAATCACCATGGGGATGGAATTTAGACATGACTTGTCCTACAATATAAGCACTTTTCCGGTAAGCCTTATCTGGCGTTAAATTTTGTTGATGCATTGCATACAATATTCGACGATGTACTGGCTTTAACCCATCTCTGACATCTGGTAAAGCTCTGCCAACGATCACGCTCATAGCATATTCTAAATAAGAATTACGCATTTCTTCACTAATATTGACTGATACAACTTTTCCCATTAAAGAAGGCAACAAGCTCACCCCAAAAAATTATTTTGCGCATTCATTTCCATATGGAAATTGCTTTATATATTATCTTATTTGATAAAGTTTATATCCTTATTTATTATTTACCCAATTATAGTAAAATTTTACTTTTATTAAACAATAAATTATCCTTCCTTACAAAAGAAGGATCAAACTCATAGAGTTTACACATCCAAATTTTTAACGTAATGAGCATTCTTTTGAATAAACATTTTTCTGGGCTCCACCCTATCTCCCATTAACATTGAAAATACATTATCAGCTTCAATGGCATCATCTAAAGTGACTTGCAAAACAATTCGATTATCCGGATCCATGGTGGTTTCCCATAATTGATCTGCATTCATTTCTCCTAAACCTTTATAGCGTTGTATATCTACACCATCCCGACCATTTTGCTGAAAAAATTTATCCAAATCCGGTTCACTGTATAAATAGACTTCCTTTTTTCCTTTTTTTACTTTGAACAAAGGAGGCTGGGCAATGAGCATATAACCATTTTCTATCAGCTCTCTCATATAACGATAGAAAAAAGTTAATAATAGAGTTCGAATATGTGAACCATCCACATCCGCATCAGTCATGATAATGATTTTATGATAGCGAGCTTTGCTGATATCAAAATCTTCCCCAATGCCTGTCCCCAAAGCAGTAATTAGATTCTTTATTTCCTCATTTCCCAAAATTTTATCCATACGGGCTTTTTCAACATTTAATATTTTACCCTTTAAAGGCAATATAGCCTGATAGCGCCTTTCTCTTCCTGATTTTGCTGAACCACCAGCAGAATCCCCCTCCACAATATAAAGTTCTGAAACAGAAGGATCATTTTCAGAACAATCTGCTAGCTTACCAGGTAAAGTTGAATTTTCCAATACATTTTTACGCCGCGTAAATTCCCTTGCTTTTCGAGCTGCTTCCCTTGCCCGGGCAGCATTAATAGACTTTTCTAATATTTTTTTGGATACAGAAGGGTTTTCCTCTAAAAAGATAAGCAAGCCCTCTGTCACAATATTATCTACAATTCCCCTTACTTCACTATTTCCAAGCTTTGTTTTTGTTTGTCCTTCAAATTGAGGTTCAGGAACTTTCACACTTAATACTGCAGACATACCTTCCCGTATATCTTCACCAGTCAAATTTGCAGTTCCATTTTTTAAAATATTATATTTTTTTCCGTAATCATTAAATACTCTGGTCAAGGCAGCTTTAAACCCTGCCTCATGGCTTCCCCCATCAATTGTATTAATGTTATTGACATAAGAGAATAGATTTTCTACATAACCATCAGTATATTGTAAAGCGATTTCTACTTGCACACCATCTTTTTCACCATTTAAATAAATGGGAACATCATGCAATTTGTTTTTATTTTCATTGATATAGAGGATAAAATCTTTTAAACCACCATCATGCTGAAAAAACATCTCTTCATTGCTACGCTGATCATTTAAGATGATTTTTACCCCTTTGTTTAAAAAGGAAAGTTCTCTCACCCGTTGCACCAAAGTATCCAAATGAAAATCCAACTCTTCAAAAATAGATGCATCAGGTTTAAATGTTATGGTTGTCCCTGTTATATCACAGGGTTCCACTGTTTCCAGTTTGCTAACAGCAATACCTTTCTGATATTTTTGCCGATATACATATCCATCCCGCCTTACTTCCACAGTCAGGTTTTCGGAAAGTGCATTTACCACGGAAATACCAACACCATGCAATCCTCCAGAAACCTTGTACCCACCACCACCGAATTTTCCCCCTGCATGTAACATGGTTAAAACAGTTTCCACTGCTGGCAGACCGGTTTTGGGATGTATTTCCACCGGAATTCCTCTCCCATTATCCTCTACAGTAACACTATTATCCTCATGCAAGGTTAGCTTAATGCAGTCACAATATCCTGCCATGGCTTCATCAATGCTATTATCCAATACTTCATAAACCAAATGATGAAGTCCCCTGATGCTTGTACTGCCTATATACATACCAGGACGAAGCCTAACAGCCTCCAATCCTTCTAAAACTTGTATTTCTTCTACACCATAATGTCCATTATTTTCTTCCGCCAAAAACAAGCCCTCCCTTTGCTGGGATCATCTTACAACATACTTATATTTTTCCCAATACACAAAAAAGTAAAACCCTATAAATTTCCAGGTTTTATACATAAAAAAGCTTTGGTCATTTCAAATCAAAACAATGCTTTATATTTAATATAATATTTATTCTTCACAAGATACTTTGGACATAGAACGTTTTTTTAATGTGGCACAAGAAATAGGTGATAAATAAATGTTCTTATTGGTAATTACAATGGATTTTTCTTTCCCTTTTTCTGATATATGCTTTACAAAACCTTTTCCATAAAACGTTTGGATAAATTCTTTGGTACTTACAGATTGTTGTATTTTTACATCAAGAATTGCAATGATATCTTTTTTAGATACCAACATTTCTCCACCCAAATGCAAAAACATTTTAATCCCCCCTGACAACAAACAATTGACCATCATGCATTTTTATAGCAGTATATGGCAACAAAAATTCAGCAGGTAACACAGTGGTTGTAATGAAAGATTGCTCTGGCAAATATAAAAGTTTTGCTACACTTTGTTGTCGTGATTGATCCAATTCCAGCATCAAATCATCCAGCAATAAAAGTGGATATTCCCCACTTTCCTCTTTAAAAACATTCATAATAGCTATTTTCAATGCCAACACAATGGATCGCTGTTGTCCTCGAGAGCAGTATCGTTTTGCTTCCAGGTCATTGACATAAAAGACAACATCATCCCGATGAGGACCTACCAGCGATTTCTTTTGAAAATATTCTTCTTTTTTTTTCTCTTCAATTGCCTTTGCAAAATAATTTTTTATTGACAAAAATTCAAAAGTATCCTGTAAGGGAATGCTAGAAAAATATTTAAAAAAAATTTTTTCTTTTCCTGAGGTAATGTCTTGATAAATATTTTTAAAGATTGGATATAATTTGGATAAACAATGTAAACGAGCGGATATAATATAACTGCCATAATCGATTAATTGTATATTGAATACATCTAACAAACGCTCCGATTCACTTGTTTTAAATTTATCTCGTAAAAGGCTATTTTTTTGTAATAAAATTTTATGATATTGATACAAATAATGTTGATATTTAGAATCAAAAGAACAAACCTCATAATCCAGCCAACGTCGGCGTCCAGCGGGATTACCGCATACTAAATCCAAATCCATTGGTGTAAATGAAATAGAGGACAAAAACTGAAAAATATTATTTTTGTTCTGTTTTTGTCCATTTAAACGAACATTGATTGGGACATGATGAGAGAGTGACACAGATATTTCATTATCAGAACCATTTTGCTTGATTTGTGAACGAACAAATAAAGAGTCTGCTTCATGAGATATCATTTCTCGTTTCTTTACTGTGCGGAAAGATGAACCAGTACAAACAAAATGAATGGCCTCTAATAGATTTGTTTTACCTTGAGCATTATCACCCATAATAACATTTATACCAGGTTGGGGATTCCAAGATACATCTTTTATATTTCTAAAATTCGAAAGAATAAGATGCTTAATGAGCATGCATACAACCTCTACCCATCCTCAATTTGATAAACCCCCATATTTTCCACATCAACAACAGCCCCTGCATATAGATTTTTGTTTCTTTGGTATACAATTATCCCATCTACTTTTACTTTCCCCATTTGCACCAGCAGCTTTCCTTGTCCACCAGTCCCAGCCCCAATGATTTTTAAAAATTGATTTAACTTTATGGGACATCGTACACTGCATATCTGCAAAACACTCACTCCTTGTTTAGCTTCACTGGCACTAAAATGGATAAGAAATTCTCATCATTGGCAGGCACAAAAAGAGAAGGGGTTAAAGGGCTGGTTAATTTTAATATCAATGTATCCCCATGGATAGCCTTTAATACATCACATAGATATTTAACATTATAAGCAATATCCATAGCAGGTCCATTCACTTCAGCTTTTATTTCTTCCCGTATCCATCCTGTTTCAGAACGAATTGTTAAAAGCAAAATTTCTTCCTCAACCTGTAAATTGACAGTTGAATTCGATTCTCCTGCTAATAATGATACTCTTTCTGCTGCATTTAAAAATTCTTGTAAATCTATTTTTATTTCTGTGGTAAATTTTTCAGGAATAACCTGTTGATAAGAAGGAAATTTACCCATAATGAGTCTTGTCATAATGGTTGTATTTTCGCTAATAAAAGCAGCATGGGTTTCACCAATGATAATGGTCACTTCATCTTTATAATCAGAATTTCTGATAAACTCTTGTATGGTTTTTCCAGGGATTAAAACACTGATGGTTTTTTTTATTTCTTGTTCCATGATATCCCTTTTTACTGCCATGCGATATGTATCAGTTGTGACCAAGGTAATTTCCTTGTCTTTCATTTCAAATAACATTCCTGTAAAAATAGGTCTAG
>CATZDY010000126.1 GCA_958417755.1 uncultured Peptococcaceae bacterium | reverse complement strand
CTCTATGGTATCAACAGGTCAATGGCAGCCTTAGAGCAAGGGATTGATATGGTATGAAAAAGAAGGTATGAGGTAAAAGAGATGCCTGCAGAAAAAATATTTGTATCACCAAAAATCGATTTTTCCTTTAAAGAAATGATGAAAAGGCAAAGGGCAATCAGAAGCTTTTTATCAGCAGTATTGGGAATTCCGCAAGAAGCAATGAAAGAAGTGCGTACCAGTGATCCGCATTTGGGAAAACGGTATGAACAGGATAAACTGAGCATATTGGATGTTCGACTGGTGCTAAACAATCGCAGTGAAATTGATATTGAAATGCAGGTAGCGCCCTTTCCCTATTGGGGGAATCGTTCGCTGTATTACAATTGCCGGCAATTTACGGATCAAGCAAGGGAAGGGGAGGGATACAAAGAATTCAAGCAATGTATCCATATCAGTGTATTGGATTTTAATTTGTTTAGCAAAGGAGAAAATCCAAGTTTTCATACAAGCTATCATTTGAGAGAAGACAAAACAGGGCTGTTATACACCGATATGTTGGAATTTCATGTTTTGGAGTTAAAAAAAGTCCCTGCAAACGCCCAAGAAAGTGATGACCCCATCATGTGGTGGGGGAGCTTTATCAATGCCCGAAGCGAGGAGGAGATGGAAATGTTAGGGAAAAAAGACGCTGGCATTGCGGACGCCTTGGAAGGTTTAAGGGTGATCCAAATGGATGAGGAAAAAAGACATGCTTATTTGCGCCGGCAAATGGCTTTGATGGATTATAACACTCAGATACAGACAGCCAGAGAAGAAGGAAAAGCAGAAGGTATCCAAGCAGGTATGGAAAAAGGTATGGAAAAAGGTATAGAAAAAGGTATAGAAAAAGGAAAAGATGAGGGGATAAAAGAAGGACTTGAAAAAGTTGCCCAAAAGGCCCTTTTAATGGATATGGACATCCAGGATATTATCAGATTAACAGGGCTGTCCTTAGAAAAGATAAAAGCCCTTGACAAGGATGGCAAAAAGTATAAATCATAAAATTTTCCTTGGCAAGGGATGTTTACCATTTCTGTGTGTTGTGCCTGTGTATTGTGATTCGGAGAATCATTTTTCAATGCTGTTATCAGGAATCGGGATTTTGATTGGATACTTTCTCAGGTTGGCGGTTGAAATGTTAAAAAACTGTTGCTGTATAGATGTAGGTTTCTGACTTAAAGACATACAGATTTGTCCATTTCACCCGCCAAGCCCATGCATGTTCTTGCTTAATCAGGGGGATTGCGTATGGTTCAATCATCACCCTGGGCTTTTTGAATATAAGCCACAAGATCCTTTACCTTTTTAAAAGTATGCACATCTTCATCATAAATGGTCAGGTGAAAAGCCTTTTCACATTGGATGATCAATTTTGCCAAATCCAGGGGTTCAAAACCTGCTTCCGCTGTGAGCTCTATGTCCCCAACTATGTCCTGTTGCTCAAGATTCATGAGTTCCGCCAGAATTTTTGCTACTTTTTCAATGATCAATGCCATGACCTCCTGTTCATAGGAAAGGGCTCCTATTGCCTGTGTAAAAAAGATTCAGTCTATGCAGCGCCCGGGTACAAGCAATGTATAACAATTTTTTATCATCCTCTTGGACATAATGTGTATCATCTGCATCACAAAGCAGCACAGCATCAAATTCCAAACCTTTGGCCAAATAAATGGGGATGATACATGCCCCTTTGATACTGTTAAAGTTGTCTTGCTTCACCAACTGAATCTCTAGGGTATCCTTAAGACGCTGATAGAGATTGGCTGCATCCTTTCCACTTTTACAGAGCAAGCCAATGGATTGGTAATTCTTTTCTCGGCATTGCAAAATTTCTTTTCGCAAAAGTTCATCCAGGGCTGCTTCATCTTTGGCGCCATAGACTTGCGGTGTCTCGCCATTGCGGCTGAAACTTTCAATCTCTATGGTGGGGGTAATGAATTTTTCACTATACTTTGTAATTTCAGCAGTAGACCGGAAGCTTTTGGATAGCATCACCAGCAGGGATTTCTTTTTCCCCAATAACCGGGGTATTACATGGTAAAAATCCAATTCTTCTTGTTTTTCAAGGGTTTGATTGATATCCCCCAAAACAGTATACTGGGCTTTGGCAAACATGCCTTTTAAAATCTCAAAATGTAAGGGATTATAATCTTGGGCCTCATCAATCATCACCTGCCTGATGTTTTGATACTCCCTACAGCCCTGTAGTTTTAAGATGAGATAGGCCAGGGCCAAAGCATCCTCATGCTTTTTGGATTGGCTTTTCATAGTATTTTGGGTATACATGATGATCTTGTCTATACAGGCTGGCATAACCAGTCCTTTTGCCAGGCGGAAGAACAGTTTTTTATCTAAAAATAATTGTTGGTAAAAGGCGGTATAGCTGATTTCCGTAAACTTTCGTATCTCCAGGATAAGGGCAGTGCTTTCTTGGATGGAAAGCAAACGGGCATATTCCGGCCAATCAAAGGGATGTTCTCCACTTTCTCGCACTTGTTCTTCCAAAAAGGCCATTCTATCCTCATGCAGATCATGGATTTTATCCAGAATAAAGCGTTCTAATCTTTTTAAACGAACACCCAAAGGCATGGCAGGATCGTCTTGCAAGAACTTTTCTTGCAATTCTTGTTTGGTAAATATGCACTGGTTATTATATTGAATATCTGTAAAGGCAAGGCGCTGGGAGGCGAATTCTTCACAATAACGATTCAATAACTGGATAAACACTTGGGAAGTTTTAAAGGCAAAGCTCGCTTTGAGGAGCGATTTTTGCTCTTGGGTGTCACAAGCAATGAAATCTTCTAATAGCTGGTTTTTTCCCTGGAAAAGCGGACAATCTTCTTTAAGGATGGTTTTGATACAATCATCAAAGGTTGCTGTGGTGACATTCTCTTCCCCAAGCTCAGGTAATACTGCGGAGATATATTGTTCAAACAGGGTATTGGGAGAAAGAATCATGATGTCATTGGCAGCCAACTTTGAGGATAAGCCTTGGTACATCAGATAAGCAGCTCTGTGCAAGGCCACGGATGTCTTGCCACTGCCCGCCACCCCTTGGACTATCAATACATCTGTATCCGTATCCCGGATGATTTTATCCTGATCCTTTTGAATGGTTTCTACAATGGATTTCATTTTTGTTGAAGAATTTTGGGATAGCAAATTCCGTAAAAATTCATCCGCAATTTGCACATCAGCATCAAAATAATAGTGTAAGATGCCCTTTTTGATTTCATACTGACGTTTGAGACTGATTTCTCCGGTGATTTTGCCCATGGGTGCTTGGTAATAGGCCCTTCCTGACTCAAATTGATAGAACAAGCTGGCAATGGGGGCCCTCCAGTCAAAAACATAGATTTCATTGGTTGCATCATCCATTAAATTGCTTCTGCCAATATAAATCTTATCAACCCCTTGGGCACCATCCATTTTAAAATCAATTCTAGAAAAATAGGGGGTATCCAGCATGTTTTGCAGAACCTGTATCTTGTCCATATTGGACAGCAAGGATGAAGTATCCAACATAAGGGGCTGGAGGTATTGGGTCAGTTCGATTGCCCTATCAAAATCAGAAGAGGAAGAGCTGGTATTTTCCCACATGTCTTTGCGAGAGGCCACAAGATTTTTTTTATCTTGTAGATTCTTTTCTTCCCTGGCAGATAGCTGGATTTTGATGAAATCCAGCACTTTTTGCAGATAGTTTTCCTCCCACACCAAATCATGGCTGATTTTTCCCATCATCATCTTCTCCTTTAAAGCCCACAATCCTTTGAACCTATGAATGGCTTGCTACAATGGTGTATTGCAATTTACCTTTATCTTTCCTCCAAGTCCAGCTGGAAATAACGTGAAAAGCATCCCCAATGCTTATAACAAAAGTATGCGCTGAAAGGGCTGCTTCTTTTTGTTCCATTGGACATGACCATAGGTAAAAAACATACCATTCTAGATCCATGATGTCAAGGAAATTAAGAACCCTAGATGTGCTTAGAGTGACTAATGCGACAGCTTTTTTACAGTGAAAGAAAAGAGGTGTTACTGTACCCTTCAGGGAAAGAGCAATGATGGCCCGAACAGCCCGGCAGATGATGCGGCAGCGGTGTAGGAAGGATAATATTAGAGAATAGCTTGTCAGTATTCAGGAAATTCTTAGGGATTATATTGAGGATTTTCTACATACCCTATATGATTAAAAAGTTCCTTTTGTATCAAGGGTTTTAGAAATTATTTTCAGGGGGAAGGTAACAAAAAGGTAACATTAGGAGAAGGCTAGCTTTTCATATACTTTTCAAATATTTGGGCTGCTTCTTTTTTTTGGGATTTGGTTACGTGCAAATAAATAGTGCGCGTGATGGTATCGTTAGAGTGCCCTAGTCTTTCCATAATGACTTCAAGGCTAGCCCCTGCTGCGGCCAAAAGTGAAGTGTGGGTGTGTCGGAAAGAGTGCAAAGTAAAATTTCTTTCAAGCCCAAGAATTTTAAAAAGGCGTTTTGCTCGCTGTCTAAATAGTTCTTTATCACAACAATATCCCACAAATCCTTTATTGGTACGAATAAAAACAAAACCCTCCTCAACGTATGTTTTCCTAAACTTCATCTTTATTTCATTTTGCGCTGCTCTATATGCTAACAAGACGTTTGCCACTTCTTGGCTAATATCAATGACCCTTTTGGAAGATTTTGTTTTGGGGGTAAGCAATTGATATCCTCCCAATACACTAGAAGGACAAAAAAGAGTTTTTGTAATAGATATTGTTTTTTTATCAAAGTCTATATCTTTCCATTTCAACGCACATAACTCACCTATCCTCACACCCGTATGGGAGAGAGTGAGAAATGCAGGATAATCACCAAAAAGGCCGTATATCTTGGCAGCTTCAAGAAATGCTAAGAGTTGCTCTTTTTCCATGTACTTCGGTAGCTCTGTTGCGTTTTCCAATTCCTCTACAGTCTTTTGCTTCTTTGGAATCATACAAAAGGCAGTGGGGTCATTTTTGATTATTTCTAGTTCTAATGCTTTTTTAAAGATTAAACTTCCTGTTATATGGGTAGAGATGATGGTATTGGAGGCATACCCTTTTTTTAACAGACTATCAAGAAAGGATTGATAGCTAGTCCTGGTGATTTTTTTTATTTTTGTATCTCCAAAAGACCTTAACAAACGTTTCATCGCTTTTTCTCTGCTTATCCAAGTGCTAGGCTTCACCCTCCCGCTATTTTTGTACATTTCCAACCATTTTTTAGCAAACCTCTCAAAGCTAATATTTTTTTCCTCTATATATGTACCATCCACCACCTCCAACATAATCCTATTGGCTGCCTCTTGCGCCTCTTTCTTTGTTGCAAATCCTCCTTTTTTCTTTTGTTTTCTCCTACCTGTTGCCTGGTCGCGGCCAACATCAATCATATAAGCCCATGTAGCTCCACAGGTGCATTTTTTCCCCTTTTCACATTTACAATTTGGTTTGTAGAAATGCCCTTTCATTTTTTCAATCCTTCCATAAAAAATTATTTATATTAGCATAAATTATTTAAATGCAAAAAAAGGTAGTAACATGTATAAAGATTGTGTAGTGCTGTTTTTATCATTGATGCTTGTAATATCCTTGTTTTTTTGTGAGGAAGAAGAAAACAAACAATCAATGGCGGGAATGTTGCAAGAAAAAATTGTCTCATTTAAATGAATCTAACACCTAATGAAATGGTTGATTATATCATACCTTTGCAATCAAAAACACGACCAAAGATTAAGTCTTTGTAAAAAGAGTCTATTGATTTTATTTAAAAAACAAGAATTCCTTTTTTAAGGGAAATGCTACAATGGAATTATGTATAGTTAGATGAAAAAACTTAGGTAGATGACGTAGACAAGACAGTTGCCATACTGGAATGGATTATCCCAAGTGGCAAGTATAGTATCAGAATATTGATACACCAGAGGAATACCCGACACACTTGATGATTTAAAACAAATGATGGTTTGAAAAAATTAGGTTACATTTAAACACAATCCCTCCAATGCAGGAGGGATTTTTCATTCGCCTTCTTCCATTTCCTTTTTCAGCTCATTTAGTTCTTTTAGTTTTCGTTTTATCGCCATATTAGCTTCCGCCAGCTCGTCCAACATCCTAGCGACACTTTTTCTTTGCTCAAGGGACAGCTGCGGCAATATATCAATAATATCCCTTGTATACTTGTCCTCTATATTTCTTATACGTTCGTCCCCTATCTTCTCAAGTTCTCCCTCCTCATATGTATTAGGATTATCTGTTTCGCCTATAAGATAGGTAACAGTAACTTTTAACTGCTTGGCTATTTCAGATAGCAAATCAATATCAGGGGTTCGCAATCCTTTTTCGATTCGG
Organism: uncultured Peptococcaceae bacterium; assembly: GCA_958417755.1. Classification (GTDB taxonomy): domain Bacteria; phylum Bacillota; class Desulfotomaculia; order Desulfotomaculales; family Desulfocucumaceae; genus CATZDY01. Next base: position 854 of record CATZDY010000126.1, on the reverse strand, counting down.
TTTATAGAAGCAGCGGAAAGGCCTACCAGCTCCCCCAATTCCCCTTGTGTAAGTTTTTTTTGCCTTCTTATATCTTTTAATCTGCTTGCATCAAATTTCATATTCTAAAATTTTATCTCCTTTTGTAATTTTAATTGTATATTATAATATATATATTTGCAATATAGGTAAAAAAATATATATTTAGATTGACTTTTGCATAAATTATAAATTATAATATAAAAAATTTCAATAAATGAAATTATGTAAAAAATATTTGCAGATATACCCTTTGTTTTAGGGTGCAAGGGGGCATAAGCCTCCTTTTATTTTTTTTGTATCTTAGCTATAAGTGCCTCTTTTAAGACCTTGGAATAATTAATATTGAGCTCTTCACAGGCTGTATTAAGCCATGCTGGTATACTTAAAGTCTTTTTAACCGCTTTATCTCCGTATAGCCTAGCAAATTCATCTAAGTTGACAAGAATTAGATTCATAATGGCTTTTTCATCATCTTTTTCCAAAGATGTAGGTTCAGGGAGCTTTTCTCTGTCCCGCAGAGAGGTAAACAGATACAAAGAACAGGCCTTTTGTGCCATTAATAATGCTTCTGATAGGTTATCTCCAAAGGTGGCGAGGCCATTCAGATCAGGAAAAACCACAGAGTAACACCATTTTCTTCAGGATAAAAAATTGCTGGATATATATATTTCATATAAATCCTCCTTTCTAATTTTGCAAAGGCAAGGGCCCTTCTTTGAGCCCTGCTTGTTTTAATATAGAGTTAATAACTCTTTTAGGGATATCTCCTGAATGATTTGGTATAGTTACTTTGCCAGATTTACTTGGGTTTTTGTACTGATAATGGGCGCCTT
>CATZDY010000125.1 GCA_958417755.1 uncultured Peptococcaceae bacterium | reverse complement strand
ATCATCTAGGGGGTGCCTTTGGTTCAACCAATGGCAGTATTGATATCCAGGAGCAAAATGCCCCGGTTTACTACATTCATACTGCCAAAGAATGTTATTATCTGGCGGCAAATTTGCGGGAGTTTTTGGAATTAATCATCTTTCACCAGCACTGGAAAGTAGCTATAACAGGCGAATCCCCAAGGGCAACAGCAACATGTTCCAAAGAAGTACAAAAGCTCATCCAAACCTTACACCTGGGACCCCATCCCAAAAACCAAGAGATACACCTCTCCCAGGAGATAGAAATTTTAAATTCCTATACTGAAGCAAAAGAAAAAATCAATTTTTATGATGTGGCAGCATTGATTGAACAGGATAATTTTGATTTTTAATAATTCAGCCGCATGTGACTGATACCAAAGGACGCGGAAAAACCTGTTGATAACCGAAGAATAAAAGCGAGGTGATTATATGTCTATGTGGAGTCCGTGGCGTGGCTGCCACAAATACAGCGAGGGTTGCAAATATTGTTATATTCATAAGAGCGATTTCAAAAGAGGAATTGACACGAACAATATTGTTAAAACTGATAGCTTTTACGCCCCTGTTGCACGGAATAAATCGGGGGAATATAAGATAAAACCGGGTCAAACGGTTTACCTTTGCTTTTCTACTGATTTTTTGATTGAGGACGCAGATATGTGGCGTAGTGAATGTTGGCAAATGATACAGGAACGTTCTGACTTACATTTTATTTTCCTAACCAAACGAATTGAGCGTTTTATGGACTGTATTCCCCACGATTGGAATGACGGGTATGGTAATGTCACAGTAGGCTGCACTGTTGAAAATCAAGATAGAGCAGATTACAGATTGTCTATCTTTAAGCGTCTGCCTATTCAACACAAAAACATAATCTGCCAACCTTTGATAGACAGCATAGACCTTGAACCGTTTTTGACAGATATCGAATTAGTCGTAGTTGGCGGCGAATCTGATAGAAACGCCCGCCCACTTGATTACGAATGGGTGCTGAATATACGGGAGCAATGTATTAAAAACAATGTTCATTTTGAATTTAGACAATGCGGAACGCATTTCATGAAAGACGGGAAATCCTACACTTTGCATGTGCGCGACCTATGCAGTCAAGCAAAAAAAGCGAATATCAATTTTTGATTGTTTGACCTCTCTTTTTCGTGCAGATATTGCGAGAACAAAAAGGATGTTGAACATTATAATTATAGTTCCCACCCTCAAAAAAGGCATTGTACTGCGTAACAAAGCGTAGATAACAAAACAGAGAGCCGACAACTTGAATTTTACATATATTTCAATTTTAAGAAAAAGAAACTTCCAATTAAGGCTCATTAAATTTCTTTTTTTCTTATGTATGAGTCTTTTTTTCATTCCCCACCTCTTTTATTTTTAATGTTCTTTACATTAAGCAATTATTCTTGTGAATATATTTTGATTTTAAAGATAGATTTCATATACAATAGTATATATTTTTTTATTACAAATCATTTCAATCTATAAAATCCTTTTCTTTTGGAGGTTATCAATGAAATTTCAGTTGGCTCTTTTGGCAGTAAAGGATGTGGAAGTTTCAAAAGGTTTTTATCATGATGTATTCCAACAGGAAGTTGTGCTTGATTTAGGGAAAAATGTAACCTTTAGCGGCGGTTTTGCCATTCAAGAGGATTTTGCCTGGCTCACGGATTTGCCACCCCATGCTGTGAAGCAAAAGTCAAATAATATGGAATTATATTTTGAAGTGGATGATTTTGAAGGCTTTATGGCCAAATTGAAAACCTTTAGCCAGATAGAATATGTGCACCAACCTAAAAAACACCCCTGGCAACAAAGGGTGGTTCGTATTTATGATCCAGATTACCATATGATTGAAATCGGTGAATCCATGGCTGTCATTGCCAAGCGTTATCTTGCAGAAGGATATTCAGTGGAAGAAACGGCCAACATCATCCAACATCCTGTTGCTTTTGTCAAGATGTGCCAGCAGGAATCCCTAAATGAATAGCCCTATCTATTATCCTCTCCTGGCCTGGGACAACAAATAAAATCAAAAAAGCAAAGGGAATCCAACAACCTGAAGTCCCTTTGCTTTATGGGCTCAATCTATGGGCAGCCTGGGTTTTTGCAACCAGGCTGCTGACCTGTCATTATTGATGGCTTAAAACATGCCTGTTCCTGTCTTTTTCTTCACAGGTACGTAAATATCCATGACCCCTTCCCCTTGGGGCGCACAACGCTGATCATAAAATTCAAAATCAAATTTTCCTTGATCAAATTCGTAAGCACTGTTTGCAAACCATTCTTCAAAAATATATTTCCATGTTTTCCGTATGGCCTCAGGAAAAGCGTTCTTTTGTCCGCTTTCCATGTTCACCGGAGGGGTGGTAAACACAGCATAGGTTGCTGCAGGGATGAGAACTTGCATCATACCCTCAGGAACTTGCTCCACTTTTTCCACCACTGGGCCAAAGAAGTAACTTAAATCCCCACTCCCATCCTCTGCATGAAACCACATGCCGATTTCCCCTAGATTTTGCGGAGCCAACTGGGCATATGCTTCTTGCTTGACACTGGAAAAATCCGCCCCTTGCCAATAGGCACCCAGCTCTCTCACTGATTCATTGCCTTCTTTTTTGGGAATACAATACCCCACTGCTTGTATTGCTTGCTTTTGAATGATTTTAGGTTCCATTGCCATACCTCCTTCTAAAGTGAACATCATGGTCTTTTTTTGCTGCTGTTGATAGGCTGTTGCACTCATGCCAAACTCCTTGCGGAATGCTTTGGCAAACCCTGCGGGTGTTTCATATCCTGCAGACAGGGCAATATCAATCATTTTCTTCCCCTTACCCAATTCTTTTATGGCACACTGTAGCCTGCGCTTGCGCAAATACTCTGCCACTGGCATATTGTTGCAAATGCGAAAAACCCGGCAAAAGTGATAAAAAGAATACCCCAACATTGCAGCAAGCTCCTTGGGAGTTAGGTCATTTTGCAGATTGTCTTCAATGTATTGGAGACAACGTTCCATATCAGCCTTATAGTTCAACTGGCAGCCCTCCTGCTCTTGTTCCTAGGTATTAGTATAATGATTTTTCCTCTGCCTTCTTTTCCAAACTTGCCAAAAACATTTTCCCTTTGATAAGATTAGGAGACATTAGTCCAAAACCATGATTTTCCCATAAATCCTGGGGCAAAGAACCCTAGGGATTCACCATTTCCCCTGGTTTCACATTCTTTTTCTATACACATTTTTTTGGATAAGATATAATAAAATAAAATAATTTCCTTTTCTTTGAGATGTCATAGGGGATTTTTTATTTTCAGAAAATACAAAAAATAGAAACTCCCTTTCCGCAAAACTCCGGGAGCAATAAAAGGGATGTTGATATATTATTTAGTGTTCTCGGATGTCTTTTTTCGCACCTGCTTTTCCTTGATTATCTAAATAACCAGCGTATTTTAGTCTTTAGGGGCATTTCATCCAAGTAAATCCAGCAACAAATGGAGGAATACTGGTGACTATTTTACTCAATACCATTGTAATTTTATTTTCCCTCATTTTTTTGGGATACCTGATAGGCAAAAAAGGCATTATCCGGCCAACTTGTTGTCCTGATTTGTCCACTTATCTGGTGAATATTGCCCTACCTGTAACAGTATTCTGCTCTATGATTCGGCCCTTTGATACCGCCTTGCTCACCACTGGGGCCCAGATGTTCATTGCCACCATACTGTTTCATTTGGGTTCATTTCTTCTGGGCTTTGGTATTGTGAAATTGTTAAAGGTTCCTGCCTTGACAGCAGGTAGCTGGATTTTCGCCTGTACATTTACCAACAACGGATTCATGGGCTTTCCCCTGGCCTTGTCCCTTTACGGGCAGGACGGACTTTTTTTGATGGCCGTGGCCAATGTGGTTTCCAATTTTCTAATCTTTTCCCTGGGCGCTAAATTGCTTACCATGCATTATCCCATTGAAAACGCTTTGGATACAAAGAAAATGTTGCTCAATAACATCAACCTGGCAGTTGTATTGGGCCTTTTCTTTTATTTCGCCCAAATACCAGTTCCCGAAACCATTGCCACCATCCTAACCTATATTGGCAATACCACAGTGCCTTTGTCCATGCTTGTGGTGGGTTTATCCATTTCCAAATCCAAGGTAAAAGACATGTTCAGAGACAAAACAATATACCATTTAACCCTGTTTCGTTTACTGGTCATTCCTTTTTGCGTCATGTTGGTATTTCAGATTTTACCTTTTTCCTCCCAAAGCATCATTCCAGCCATGATGATCCTCATGGCTGCATTGCCTGCTGCCTCCTCTGCTTCTCTCATTGCAGAACAATACGGCACCAATACCCAATTGGCAGCCACAGCCATTTTTCAAACCACCCTTTTCAGTATGGTTACCATCCCTCTGATATTAGGGCTTATGCGCCTGTTGGGCCGGTAATTTGAAGTCAATTATCCAGTTTAGGCCTCAACTGATGGCATTTTTTTAGTCCTTAGGGTAAAATGGATGTACAAAAAAATCAAAGAGGTGATATTTTTGTATAATGCTACCATTATAACGCAACTCATCAGTCTTATCTTTCTCATTGCTTTGCTATCTCTTCTATGCCTTGGCCTACGTAAGGTATTTCATTATATCAAAGAACAAAAACAATATAAAATTGCTATTACCAATCAATTGGAGCAAACCATAGAGCAGCAGAAAGAACATATGGAATATCATAAAGATAAGACATCATAATCGCTCTCTATATGAAAAACTATGTAAACCCCGCATGAAATAAGGGTTTCAGGAGATCCGTTTCTGTTCTATCTATGAATGAAATTGATACCTTTTTACCTACTTATGTTACCCTTTTGTTACCCCTAAACGTAAAAATACCGGGCAAAATATACCCAGTATTTTATCAGCCTAACCAACACAATTACTATTATCATCATCTTTAGAGTATTTTTCTTGCATCTCTTTTAAGATTTTTATCTGTTTATCCAACTGACATTCTACATGATAAAGAGCGTCCATGTATTTCCAATTACTATAATACGAAGCATCCGCCAAGGCAAGCATTAAACTATTGATTTGTACCAACTTTAACCGCACCTGCTCCAATGTTTCCTCCATAGCTTTTCGCGGATTTCTGGTTTGATTTTTGATCATATAAATCAACTCCATATCCAAATACATGACAATTGACTAATTGAATTTTAAATGATACAGTAAATTTGTATAAGTAATATGAGTACCTTGGATAGAAGCCTAGGTACTTTCTCTTTTTATCGCTAACTTTTTAATCTCTGTTATGATTCTTTAATTTTCTAGATAGGTTATAACTGATATTAAGTAATGATTCTTTTATGTTCTTTAATGCTTTTGAGTCAAATAGAATTTTCATTGTATTATCAATATAATCCATATCTTATAATCTCCCCTATCTTCTTTAAAATCTAAACCTATACATTTTACTTTTCTTTAACCATCAAAGCTATTCTTTCTTCATTAATACTTCCAAATTCACCCCTAACACATCTGCAATCCTGGCCAATACCGCCACGCTAGGATTTTCTTTCCCCGCAAGTATTTTAGATACATGATCTGGGCTTGCATTGATATGAAAGGCTAACTCTCGCTGAGTCATCCCCCTTTCTTTTAGAAGTTTCTTTATAGCTTTATCATACAACAATTCCTTACGTTCGTGGCTGGGTGTCTCGCAACCTTTTGCGACACCAGCTCCAATATTCTGCAAGGCATACCATTGATTCACGAACCCATCCATCTGCTCATTCAATGCAACAAACTCTGTATCATTCGTGCCTTTACGCCCTGCTACCTCGTTCATCTTCGCGCGGAGATCTTCGATTTTCTGCGCCAATTCCCTCGACAAATTTTTCATATTTTGCATAAGGGTAATTTGCCGACGAGGAGGGGAAAATATTCTCAAACTCAACACAGAGACGAAGCAAATGGATATATTCGAAGCAAAGAATATTGAGCCTATGCCCATAGCAGAAATGTGTAGGGTGGGCTTAAAAAACCAGCCTCCCCGAAGCTGGCCCCTTCATGCTATCACCCTCGGGACTATTTTCTGCGCAGACGCGGGGGAGTCCTGCTGTTGAAGGGCACAAAAAAAGCCGGGCATTTTAGCCCAGCTATGTAATAGAACCAACCCAAAGAACAAACCAACAACAATCTTTAGTGTTCTTTATTTACCGAATTTTTTATTGTTAAAAGCATGCCAAACAATTCAAGAATCATTGTTATTGAATCGTTTGTTAATGTGCTAAATTTAACGAAAATTTCCTCTAAAGAGCTATTTTTTACAAACTCATTATAGTCATCTTGAAAGCTTATATCTTGCTCCTTTTTAATTAATTGAACTATCAGCCATTTTGTATCATCTGTTAATTCATTGGCTAATTCTATTACATCTTTATTAGCATTATTTTCTTTTATTCCCCTAATGATTTCTTCTGCCTCGTTAGCAATTTGCCGTTCTTCTTCTTGTTCAATTTCCTCTTGCGATAACAAGCCTAGAATAAAAGACTCCAACATCTTTATCTTTTTTTCATTGTTCATTTTCAAGACATAGGATTTTATATCTTCTGCTCTAGACAATATTATCTCTCCTATTTATTGATTTTAACAATAAAAGTATACACTGCCTCAAGCATTATGTCAAGCTGCACCACATTGACACAAACAATGTATTTTGTTATGCTTATGTAAGCGGGGTGGTTTTATGTTAGCGGAAAGGGTTAAAGCTCTGATAGGCGAATTGGGTTTATCCCAAAGACAATTTTCATTGAAAGTTGACATTGATACTGGCTATCTATCAAAAATAATTCAAGGGAAAGTAGTCCCCTCTGATAGAATCCTAAAAGTAATTGCCAATACTTTTGATGTGAATATAGAGTGGCTCAAAACAGGGGAAGGCGAAATGTTTACCTCAGATAGCAATACCGCTTCAAGAAGGCGTGTACTAGAACTCATTGACACACTGAATGATAAGCAATTAGATAAGGTAACAAAATTCATAAAATGCTTTCTTGACGAAGATAACTAAACCGGGGCAAGTACCCCGGTTTTTCTGCTGCATGGCACAAAAAATCGTTTCTAATCTGTCCCCAACACAGACTAGAAACGATTTTTCATTTCCTCAAACCCTTGAGAATAAAGGGTTTCTAAAACTCCTATCCTTTATATGAGTACTCCTTATAGGTATCTTGTAAACAAGGCTGTTTCCCGATTTTAAAAAAACGGGAAATTTGGTTTCAATTCCTTATAGGTATCTTGTAAACATATACGGAACTGTAAGTAACCCACCTAAATTTTGAGTTTCAATTCCTTATAGGTATCTTGTAAACGTATTATTCATATGCATCAAAAATTGATGAATTGGCGTTTCAATTCCTTATAGGTATCTTGTAAACCAGAATATAAGTAATCCAGAAGTAACACTAAATTTTGAGTTTCAATTCCTTATAGGTATCT
>CATZDY010000124.1 GCA_958417755.1 uncultured Peptococcaceae bacterium | reverse complement strand
AAGACACCGCCCTTTCACGGCGGTAACACGGGTTCAAATCCCGTAGGGGTCACCATGGGAGCATAGCTCAGCTGGGAGAGCACCTGCCTTACAAGCAGGGGGTCAGCGGTTCGAACCCGTTTGCTCCCACCATAAAATAATGTTGTAAAAGCAACATTATTTTTTTATATTGAAATTTCAAGGAATAGTAGTTAAAAAATTCATTATTATATGGAAAATGACAAAAACACCACTAATCGTGGTGTTTTTGTCATTTTCTTAATGATGTTGTCAAAAACTTATTTTAAAAGTAAGATTTGTATGTGATATAATTATTATTAGTATACTGTCCTATTAAACTAAAAATTTATTAGATGTATTATCATGACGATATGAGTGTTTTGAGTGAATAGTGGATGGATTGGTGAGAATATTGAATGAACTTTGGTTTATATGGGATATACTGATTATTACTATAGAGATAGTTTGCTTTTTATGTATAAGTTGCTTTAAATTAAATACTAAAACAAGATCTGTTAAAATATATGCAATAGTATACTATATTTTTATGCTACTTGTTTATATTTCCTATCATAATGTTCTAGAAAACTATGTGCCTTTTATTTGTTTTATTGTCTTAACTCAGCTCATATTTAATTATTTCTTTTTTAAAGAAGAATTTCAAATTAAGATTTTTTGGGTACTATTTCCATTTGTTATTTTTGTCAGTATAGATTGTTTTATTTTTTCGATTTTTAAATACATAGGAGAGAATAGTGATATTCTTCTACAAACAAAGCAATTTCTCTGTGAAGAAATTATGATATGTAGAGCTTTGTTATGTATCGTTATATTAATTTTAATATTTAACCAAAACTATTTGAAATATGATTTTGTAATAGCTTCTCTTATGCCTGTTTCAATGTGCATGTTATTCATGGGATTGCCCACATTGCAGATATATGTTGTTATTTTTCTTATTTTTTGTGTGATAAACTATTTTATATTAATGATTGTGATTGCAAATGTAAAAAATAAAAGAATATTGGAGCAAAGAGAAAAGCTCCAAGGGATTTTGATGCAATTGGATGATTTAAAAAACTTGCAAGAATCCCATGAAAAGCTTTTATGTTTCAAACATGACATGAACAATCATTTGCAAGTAGTATGGGGATTGGCTAAACTTTATCAGGCAACGCCTATTGAACAATATGTACAAAAGTTTGTGCAAGATATTCAGGGAGATTGTTCTGTCCCACATACGGGAAATGAAGTCATTGACGTTGTTTTAACCAATAAAAGAAACCTAGCTGCAAAATATGGCATTGAAATACAAGAGAATATTAAAATATCCAATGATATTTTAGTAAACCCAAAGGATTTAACCACAATTCTAGTAAATGGTTTGGATAATGCCATTGAAGCGATTAATCGAATTCCGGATGAGGAAATACAACTGAAGATGATTGAGTTAAGCATTCAAGACAAGAAGAATGTTATTGATATTGAAATTGCTAATCCCACTGATGGAAAGGAAATTCGTGACAAAGATGACAATCTGGTGACTGTGAAAGAAGAATCAGGGCATGGAAGAGGTTTAACGATTATACAGTCCCTGGTTAAGGAATATAAAGGTGTTATGTCCATTGTGCATGAGGATTATTATTTTGTTCTTACTATTGAATTACCTAATCATGCGGAAATATAATAAACAAATCATGAAAAAATATTTTCATTCACGCCATCAAATCAAAACTGCAAAAATGCTTTTGGAGATGATGAGAATAAATTTTTAGGGGAATGATGGGAGTGAGAAGGTTGGTTCTTTCTGCTAGATTGGCAGCCATTGCTGGCTATATTCCTCAAGGAGACGTACTGGCGGATATTGGGACAGATCATGCTTATTTGCCTATTGCTGTTGCTGAAAGAGGCCTTTGCACCAAGGTAATTGCAACGGATTTACATAAAAATCCTTATCAATCAGCTTGTCAGGCTGTTTTAGATAGTGGTTTGGATGATAAGATTGAGGTTCGGTTAGGGGATGGGCTGAAACCTTTACAGCCAGGGGAAGCACAAACTGTGGTTCTTGCTGGTATGGGGGGCGGTACCATTGTCAATATATTGGCCAATGCGTCAAATGTTTTGGCAAGTGTATCCAGATTGATTATGCAACCCATGGCTGATGCTTCTACATTGCGTTTGTGGCTAGTTTCCCATGGCTGGCGATTATATGAGGAACAATTGATAAAAGAAAATGAAAGAATTTATGAGATACTTGTAGCTGTGCCTGGCATAGAGCAGGAAAAGGATTTACTGCGTATAGAATTAGGCCCTAGATTATTAGAAAATAAAGACCTTTTATTGAAGGATTACTTAGATAAGCAAAAAGAAGAGTATCAAAAGATTTTAAGAGGACTGGCCCGAAGTCAGCAAACCGCAATAAAATCCAAACAACAGATGATAGAAAAAAAATTAGATGCAATAAGGAAGTGGTTAAACTGTCTCTCATAACTTGTCAAAGGATTTGTGCTTTGATGGAAAAGATAGCATCTCCTCAATTGGCTATGGAATGGGATAATTGTGGATGGCAGTTGGGGAATCCTGGAGAACCAGTGTCTAATATTCTTGTGACTATGGATGTGGATTTAAAAGTTTATCAGGAAGCCCAGGAAAAAAACTGCCAACTCATCATTTCCCATCACCCGCTATTTTTTAAAGGAATGAAACAGATTGATTTGCAAAAACCCCATGGTGCATTGGTAGCTGCATTAATACGTTCAAACATTGCTGTGTATGCAGCTCATACCAATTTGGATTGCGCTGTGGGCGGTGTAAATGATATGTTGGCCCGTTGCATAGGATTAAAAGATGTAGAAGTGCTTCATCCTGTGGAAAGTGAAAAGATTGTTAAATTAGCAGTATATGTTCCTTTAGGATATGAAGATAAAGTGAGGCAAGCAGTTTGTCATGCTGGCGCTGGTTCCTTAGGGCAATATAGCCATTGTACTTTTCAGTTGAAAGGGAAAGGAACCTTTCAACCTGAAAAGAATGCTAAGCCATTTATTGGAAATTTAGGGGAATTATCCCGAGTTGATGAGGTAAAATTGGAAGTAGTCGTGCCAGAGAAAAAGATTCGGCAAGTGGTCAAGGCAATGTTGGCTGTGCATCCTTATGAAGAAGTTGCTTATGAGTGGTATCCTATACAACAGGATGATCCAGAAACAGGATTGGGTAGAATCGGCTTATTGCCAAAAGCAATGACTCTACAAAATCTTGTTGCCAAAATAAAAGAAGATTTGGGAATTCAGCATTTGCGTTGGGGGGGAAATTCCCAACAACAGATTTCTCAGATAGCTTTATGTGGCGGTTCTGGGAGTGAATTTTGGTCTTTGGCTAAGCAAAAAGGGGCAGAGGTCATGTTAACAGGAGATATAGGATTTCATACAGCCAAAGATATGTTAGAGCATGGCTTAAGTTTCATTGATGCAGGGCACTATGCCACAGAAGCTGTCATACTACCTAGTTTACAGAAAAGGTTGTTACAATTATTGGCAGAGCAGAATCCGGAGATTGGAGTACATATTTCAACCATATCCGGTGAGCCCTTTTCTTTTTGTTAAATTGATGCCAGGATATCTTAAATCATACTGGCTTGCTTTTAAGTATATATAAAACTCATGTTTTAACATGGATTTATTTTTTATAGATATTTTTCTTTCTTCTTTAATTTCATGGTTTATACTTTCAGGATATAACATTGAAAATTTTATTGAGTGAATTATTGTTGGAAAATACTTTTGGATTTTTTATAATTTTAGGGCTTACTACAAAAGTCTTGCTTTAAATTTTTGTAGTAAGCCCTAAAAAATGGATATGTAGATTTCGTTTATGCTAAATTTTTTGAGTTTTGCTTGTCATGGCATTCGAGATTTTATTGAGTAAAATACCCAACAAAACGGCAAAAATTAGAACACCCAATAATACAACTACTTTATGGAAGTGATACCATAGCAGAAGATATCCACTGCTAATGATAATGGATAAAATCATGAGAGGGAATGCAATTTTGAAAAAGGATAAAAAAGTAATTTTAAAGCCCCTTTTTTCCGCCATACCAATGACAACTACGTTAGCAGAAGCTCCTACAATGGTGCCATTGCCTCCTAGACAAGCTCCTAAGGAAAGGGCCCACCAAAGCAAGTTCAAATTTTCTATTCCTCCTAATCGTCCCATCTCTTGAATCAAAGGAATCATGGTAGCCACCAAGGGAATATTGTCCACAAAAGCAGAGGCAATGGCTGCTATCCACACAATCAGCATAGAAGTATATACAATATTACCATGGGTTAACACCAAGGATTCTTGCGCAATGTAGGAAATTACTCCCACATGCTCAAGAGCTCCTACCAAAACAAATAATCCACCGAAGAAAAAGATTACAGGCCATTCCACTGCATAGAAAGCATGTTCTGGATTTTCTTTGGAAAGAAGAAGCAATAATGTTGCTCCACATAAGGCAATGGCGGACGATTCCACATGAATCCATTGATGTAGAATAAAACCTATTATGGTAAGACTTAAAACGAGCAAGGACTTATGTAATAAAGGATAGTTCTTTATAATATCATTTTCTTTTAACTCCATGATACTTTGTTGCAAGGCTGGGGTGGTTACCAATTGTTTTCTATAGATGAGCTTTAATAGAAATAAAGTGACCACATAAATTAAGACAATAACAGGGGCCAAATTGACAATAAAATCCATAAATCCTAAATCTGTCGCACTACCGATCATAATATTAGGGGGATCTCCAATTAAAGTGGCTGTGCCCCCGATATTTGAAGAAAGAATTTCAACAATTAAAAAAGGGATAGGAGAAATTTGGAGCTTTTCTGCAATAGCGAAACTGACTGGTACAATAAGCAAAACAGTGGTGACATTGTCTAATATTGCTGATAAAACTGCTGTAACCAAAGCTAGGTATACCATCAGTTGTAAAGGATGTCCTTTTGAAATCTTGGCTGCTTTGATAGCCAGGTATTCAAAAACCCCAGTTTGTTTGGTAATGCCTACAATGACCATCATTCCAATTAACAATCCAATTGTATTAAAATCAATAGCTTGAATGGCTTCCTCAGTGGAAAGGATATGCGTTAAAATAACCAAACCAGCTCCAAGCAAGGCCACTACAGTGCGATGGATTTTATCTGATATAATGAGCCCGTATACTGCGATAAAGATTGTGCTGGCTAGAATAACTTGAGCGTTGACATGCAAATGACGACACCTCCAAATACCTTATCAATCAAAATGCTTTCAATATATGAACGCAATAGGCTAATAAAAGAGCATAAATAAAGATTTATATTATTTTAATGCCATCTAAAAGCTTTTCTTTGGGCTAACATATATGGAATGGGGACAGCTGAAATCAGATTATGCTTTATTCATTCTAGATTAATGTACTCCTTTCCCAGGGCAAATGCAATATTTTTATGAATTTGAATTTTTTGGGCAAGGGATTTTTATTTTTCTATAGAAAAATAAAAAGAGTGTCTTTTTGTCTGTGTATTTGTAAAAAAAAGGGTGTGTCTAGCATGAGTATAGAAATGGGGACCTTTAGAAAAGATAAATATAAAGAAAAAGGTGTGCAATATACTTGTGGTTGTACAACAGCGATTTGTACAGGAGATATGGAAGCTACTTGTTTAAAATGTGGAAAGCCTTTTACCAAATTGGTTGTTGTAAAGCAAAATGGGATGGGAGTAAAAAGTATAAATGGTGAAAAAGTAATTGAGCTGGTTGCAGATAAGAATTTGCAAGTAGAAAAATATTCATGCCAGCACTGTAGTGATCAGGGCTGGATAAAAGCCTTTACCCAAGAATGGGACAGAATCAAATGCCAACATGCACCTTGTCCTACTTGCCATAAAGAAGAGTGGCTGCAATGGTCTGCAGGAAAGTGGCTTATTACCATGAAATAATGCCAGGAATGGGTTTTATATGCATATTGTCAAACCTTGGTTGCATAAAATATCTAAGAATTATGAAATCCTTTTTATGAGAAGGAGACCAAATGGCTACCCCAGAACTTTTGGTGCAGAATACAAAAAACAGGGACTTAACCCTCCCAATTCATGTCATTGCAGTGTATCAAGGACAAGCACCGATTACTGTATCTATGCAGCGGGTTTTTGCTGCTGAAGAGCCCTTTGCCTTTCCCACTGGTATCACAGAAGGGGCTGCTAAAACCAGAATACTATATTGTTATACCATAGAACAATGGAAGGAAATCCTTGCTGTATGTGTTTTACCCCAGGCTGCCCAAGGGCTAAAGGAAATTATGATTCCTTTACTTTTTCATTTCAAACAAATATATCCTCAGTTTTTTTCAGAGATTGAATATGACCGGAATTTTAAAGGAGATTCTCCACTATATGTGATTGATTGATACAAAAGTAGAGCATAAAGATGTGCAATAGAGGAAAGGACCGGTAGGGGATTGTGCAAAATGCTGATATTGTTCAAGAAAATAAAATAAACATGATGTGGATACGATCCATTATCCTGGGACTTATCACTGGTATTGTCTTAGCTTTTCTTTTTATAAGCAATGCCAATATGGCAATAGCATTTTCTTACCTTTTGGGGGCATGTGTAACTATCTTTTGTATAGGGAAAGTAAAAGGATATGTCTTTGTGGTAAGTATCTTAATTGGTAGTTTTTTTACCGCTATAACCATGGGAAGCAATGTATTTACTGAAGCACTATGGGTAGCATTGGAAATAATAGTAGTTCCAATGGGTGTATATTTTTCCTATTATTTAGTCAATGGGGCTTATTTTTTTGCAACCAATGAACCTTCAGTAAAATCTTTTGCATTAACAATCTTTTGGGCCATTATTTTTGCAGCAATTGTTTATTTATTCTCACCTGCCATGGTTTTTGTATTGATTATCCCCATGTTATTGGCTTGTTTGATTCCTTTGTGGTGTTTTGATTTGCGTTTTGTGCATGCAGGTTTATTGGCAGTGGTATACTTGGTATTTTTCTGGATTTCTGCCACATACATTAGGCCCAATGTGTATTCCAGTGAAGCATTATCTTTTTTTATGCACCCCATGACATGGCTAACGGGATTTTTGCTTGCTCTTGTTCCAGAGACCATTTCGACCATGCATCCTGAACGCCGTCATATACCAGCCTCACGGCCTGTTACTTCTTCGCCTTTAACAGATTGGGAAAAGTTTGTTGGCATGAAAGAAGTCCTCATGTTAGTATTGGGGTTGTATAGCTTATCTATGGAAAAGTATACTTTTCTCAAAAAATGGGCTTCTTTAGGGAGAATGCTGTTTATTTTAGCCATTATCATTGAATTATATCCATTGTTGGGCGGTATGCAAACACTGCCATTGGCTTATTCCCTGGTACTGGTACTGGTAGGTACTTTATTGGAATTATCCCAAGAAAACTATGGAGTATTTTCCATTTGCACAATGCTTTATGCTTTAACAATGGGCATTGTACGCATTGTCATGGTACCAACAAGTCCTGGCACATTGGTTTTGGCATGCGTCTTGTTATTTTTAGCCATTGTTATTTGGTATAATCGCCCTATG
>CATZDY010000123.1 GCA_958417755.1 uncultured Peptococcaceae bacterium | reverse complement strand
TAAATCGTTCCATAGAATCACTCCTCACATTTTTATTGGAGTTTTGCTCTCAATAATCACACTTTTATTATATGCTAGCTCCATGAAAATCACAACCGGAAACACAAAATTATTTGATTTTAGTGCTGGAAGTATCGATATTCGGGGTTATGAGGGCTAGTTTTCTCCTGTATATTCTTTGCCCAATGTTGGCTGACAATTGAACTGGGGATAAACAATCCAGGGTGTGGCAAAGAAAAAAGCGGTTCGTCTGGGCAAAAGAAAGCTATTTTGTTACAATAGCAAAGAAAAGAATGTAACGTTCAACCAAAGAAGGTAGGGAAGAGGAAGAAAAAAATAGAATGAACATGATAATTTGCCTGTGTTCATGTCAATGTTTTTCTTGGCAGTATTTCCCTTATGAGCAATATGACAAGATAACCCTAGCATCTTGAATTAGAAATCAAAGGGCTAAAAGTCTTATAGAACCATATATCCCATTGCCTGAAACACACAATGGGGTTACAAGGATTGATGAATATAGAATGGGAGGCAATGCCATGATAACCCCGCAAGTGGAAGAAAGGATAAAAGGCTTTTTTCACGCCTATTTGGGGGAGCGGGATGCCCAAAAAGCTTTAACCTATCTTTGTGAGGATATCCAATGGGTGGGGATAGGGGAAAAGGGGGTTGTTTGTAATCGTAGTGAGGCCTATAGGGCCTTAGAAACAGTGATAAGGGATGAGCCCAAGCCTTACCAAATCGCTGTTCGCAATATATTGCTGCTGCCCTTATCTAATACCAGTGTTTCTGTGCACTGTTTGGTCGTGGTGACCAAAGAATATGAGGACAGAAAAAGGATAACCAGCAATATACAGGTAATGGCCGCTTGTCGGGAGACAAAGGAAGGGTATCAAATCGCCTCCCTTTCTATGCCTTTGCCCTGGGAAGAAGAAACCCATTATCCCACCAGGTTTCCGGAGGAAAGCCAGGCGGATTTTGAGCAACGGGTGGTGAGTAAATCCATCGACCTCTTGAACCGCAGCATTCCGGGGGGCATGATGGGTGGATATATTGAAAAAAATTTCCCCCTTTACTATATCAATGACCAAATGTTATCCCACCTGGGATATACCTATGAGGAATTTGTGACTGCTACCAAGGGGCTGGTCATTCACTGTATGCATCCGGATGATGCGCCCCAGGTGGACGCAGAGGTGAACAAAGCTTTGGCAGAGGGCCGGGAATATGAAGTGCAGTATCGCATGCGGAAAAAGGATGGTAGCTATATTTGGGTCAAAGATATTGGGCGCAAGGTAATGGCTGAGGATGGCCGTCCGGTGTGTATCAGCACCATTCGGGATATGACCCGGGAGGTGGAAGCAGAGCAGGCGCTAAAGCTCAATGAAAAGCAGTTTCGTATTGCTGCTATGCAGTTTAGCAACATCATTATTCAGTTTGACTTGGCGTCCCGGATTGGCTGGGTCACTGGGGAAGATGCCACCCGATTCGGCGTAAGGGGTGTGTGTAAGAATTTACCGGACAGTACGGAATTGGAGGGCATTGTGGCGCCGAAAAGCGTGGCTGAACACCGACGGATTTACCAGGAAATTTTGCAGGGAGCCAAAAAGAGCCAGGGGATTGTAACCCTGGTTGCTGAAGATCAGAGAAAATATACCTATGAACTAAAATTTACATCCATTCAAGATGTTTCCGGCAGGTCGGTGCGGGCAGTGGGGGTTTATCATGATATTTCGGCCCGGCTTGCCAAAGAAAAGCATAGCCAAGAGATTGCCCGCCAAAAGGAATATTATGACCGGATTTTTCAGTCTATACTTTGTGGCATTGTGCACTACAAACTTTTACCCGGCCCGGACGGGCTGGTGGTTTTTAAAAACGCCAATGCAGAGGCAATTCGCATTTTTGGTTATACGCCGGAAGAATTTTGGCAACAAGAACAGTGGTATTTGCCGGATTTAATCGCTAAGGAAGATTTAGAACAAACCTTGGCTGGGTTTCATACCCTACAAAAAGAAGGAGATACCTCAAGTTTTGAATATCGCTATTGCCAAAAGGATGGGACCTATTGTTGGATCATTGGCATTGCGGAACTGATCCGGGATATGGACGGAGAACTGGTGTATCAAAGCGTTTTTCTGGATATTGATGCCAAGAAAAAGACAGAGCTGATGAACCAAAGGCTTTTTGCCCAAGTGGCAGCCAGCAATGAGTTGCTTAAATATTCCTTGGAAAATACCAATGCCCGGGCCTTTTATTATTATCCCCTGCAAGGTTTGATGGTGGCCCCGGAAAGTACTTGTGCCTATTACCATTGTAAAAAGCGCTATGAAGACATGCCCCACAGCTTTATGCAGGAATTCATTGCTGCTGAATATCAGGCAGCCTTTGGGCAGATGTTTCAACAAATCAAGGATGGACAAAAAACAGCCACTTGTGAGGCAATGCTGAAGGATAAGGGTATTTGGTGCAGATTTGTTTTATCCACAGTGCCCCGGGAAAGAGAACAGGCCCCCTGGGTGGTGGTGGGGATTGCTGAGGATATTTCCAAGGAGAAAAACATAGAACTGGAAAATATTCAGCTTCAAGCTATTTATGATTTTATTGTGAACCATGATTATGATTATCTGTGCATCTTTGACCGCCAAAAGGGGCAGTATGCCATGCGCTTGGCTGATCAATTTACCCAAAGGGAGTTTCCCCAAACAGGAGCTTACCAGGAGGGCATTCAGCAGAGTGCTGCCCGGTTTATTCATGAAAAGGATCGAAAGCGATATATACAGGATATGACCATGGAGTCTTTGCTGCATAAATTGGAAACCAATCACGGTATCTTTCAAGCCCGTTATCTGTCCAATGATTCAAAACCCCGGTATAAAGAGTGCCGCGTTTGCTATTTTAACCGCCATGCGGACATGCTGTTATTTTCCCAGCGGGATGTCCATGATTTGGTGAGGCGGGAGGAACAGAGCCGTCAAGCGCTCAAAGAAGCCTTTGAAGCAGCCAATAAAGCCAATCAGGCCAAGAGTGAATTTTTATCCCGCATGTCCCATGATATCCGCACGCCAATGAACGCCATTGTGGGGATGACTGCCATTGCAGGAACGCATTTGGAGGAAAAGGAAAAAGTAGCGGATTGTTTGGCCAAAATCACCATTTCCAGCAAACATCTAGTGAGTTTAATCAATGAAGTGTTGGATATGTCCAAGATTGAAAGTGGCAAGATGGTTTTATCGGAAGAAGAAATTGATTTATCCCAATTGGTACAGGAGCTTTTGACCATAACCCAGCCTTCCATAAAAGCAAAACAACATACTTTGACTATTCATTTGGAACATGTGGAGCATGAACAGGTGCTGGGGGATGCCATGCGCATGCAACAGGTTTTTGTAAATATGTTGTCAAATGCTGTGAAATATACCCCTATGGGGGGCAAGATCTCTTTGACAATCCGGGAAGTCCCCTCTGGTATCCGGGGATATGGGTGTTATGAATTTATCTTTCAAGATACAGGCATTGGAATTCCTTTGCCCTACCAAAAAGCAATATTCGAGCCCTTTGAACGGGCGGAAGATATGCGGGTACAACGGGTTCAAGGGACAGGCCTGGGACTTTCCATTACCAAAAATATTGTGCAAATGATGTACGGGAATATCAAAGTAGAGAGCAAACCAGAAAAAGGATCCACCTTTACTGTTACCGTGCATTTGAAAATACAGCCCCAAGAAGCAGCTGACAATACCCTATGGGCTGATCTGCCGGTTTTGGTGGCAGATGACGACCAGATAGCCTGTGAAAGTACCTGCGCCATTTTGGATGAGCTGGGGATGAAAAGCCAGTGGGTTCTTTCCGGCGAAGAGGCAGTGGAAAAAACAGTCTTAGCCCATCAGGAAAAACGCGATTATTTTGCTGTAATTTTGGACTGGAAAATGCCCCGAATTGACGGCATTGAAGCTGCCCGCAGAATCCGCACCCAGGTAGGCCGGGAAGTTCCTATTATTGTATTAACTGCTTATGATTGGGGAGATATTGAACAAAAGGCCAGAGAAGCCGGGGTAGATGCTTTTTTAGCCAAACCCCTTTTTAAATCCAAACTGTCTGTTCTTTTCAAACAATTGGCTAATCGCGACGGGCAGGAGGAAAAACCCGGCTTAATGGATGGATTGCCCCTATGTATAACGGGAAAAAGAATTCTGCTTGTGGAAGACAATGCCTTAAACATGGAGATTGCCAAAGAACTCATTGGCCAGACCGGGGTGGAAATTGATTCTGCATGGAACGGTTTGGAGGCTGTGGAACGGGTGAAACACGCCCCGCCAGGTTATTATGACCTGATTTTTATGGATATCCAAATGCCCGAGATGGATGGCTATGCAGCTGTCCGGGCCATTCGAAAACTTCCCCAAAAGGATGCCCAGCAAATCCCCATTTTTGCCATGACAGCCAATACCTTTGCTGAGGATATCCTTAAAAGCAAAGAAGCGGGGATGAACGGGCATGTGGCCAAACCCATCAATATAAAGGAATTGCTGGAGATTTTAAAACAATGGCTGTAAAGACAACAATGCTCTGTTTTGCATGATAAGCATTTGTTCGTAGTAGATACAAAACATTGTCCAAGCTCCTATAAGGCGCTTGGACAATGAAAAAGAAGAGCTGCCTTGTCCAACATTAATAAGCTTCAAAGGAGATGCTCACACGACCCACTTTTTCAAAAAGGGATTTTGCCAAAAAGCCAGCTTCCATGCGGCACACATGGATGATGCCACAGGGGACTAAGCAATTGCTGCTGCACTGGGCTTCCTGGGCTTTGGTTAGTACATAATTGTCTTTGATATCAAAAATTTCTTTGATAGGTACTTCCAGATGGGCCAGCTTTTGAATCTTTTCACAAGGAGACACAATATCAATGATTATGTGCTTGCCTTCCTTTTTTCCCGTGATGTGATGTTCAAAGTCACAAATGGTAGAATGAACAGTTACCTTACTCATCTTTTAATCTCCTCTTTTCTTAGGTTTCCTCAAAGCTATATCTTTTTTACAATGATTGCTTACAGTATAGCATACATTACAGGCTCCTAAGATGTATTCTGAAAATAGGAAATCCACACAGGGGGAGGTTGATACTTTTGAAGATGAAGTCCTGAAAAGCCCTGTTTGGAGTAGTTTATTTATTAAATAGACAAAGTAGGTTTATCTCCTGTGGGCTACGTTATAGCGAAATAGAGGATAAGATTTTACTATACAATGCATGCTTTTAACGAAAACTAGCAACATTGTATTTACATTGAATGAATTGTAATTTGCATATAGAAAGGAGTGGATACATGGCAACAACAAGTGTAACGATTCGCATGGACGAAAATCTGAAAAAACAGGCCGAGGTACTTTTTGAAGAAATGGGTTTGAATATGACCACGGCAATGACTATCTTTACAAAAGCTGTTGTTTGGCAAGGCAAGATACCCTTTGAAATCGCCGCCGACCCGTTCTGGAGTGAGGCTAATCAAGCCCATTTGCGCAAGGCTATAGCAGACCTTGAAGCAGGTAAAGGCAAGCCCCATGAATTAGTGGGGGCTATGATACATAAAAGATACCTAGTTTTTTTGTATGGTTCCTGGATTAGCTGCTATATGAAACCCCTGGTTATGAATTTGATTTCGGATTTTTCTAACTGGGGAACTTGCCCATTCCCATCGTCTTGCCAAAACCTCCTATCTTATGATAAGGTGGGGCATAATGATTCATTCTCAAGATGCATAATTGGAGGTGAAGATGATGCAAACCAAAGAAGGAAAACTTACCTTATTGGCATCCCTGATGGTTTTAATCCTGGCGTGTTGTTTAGGGGCCTGCAACTCCAGCACCCCACAGGACACAAGCACAATCTTTACAGTAAATGAAACGGGGGATAAGATTCGGGTGGGGATGGATATAAAGGCTGGGTATACCACAGATACCCAGACGCCTTTTACTGTTTCAAAGGATGGAAAGGCAGTTGCAACCGGTACTTTTATTACTCTGGATGCTTACAATGCTTATGTAAAATCAATTACCTCCATCTCGGATAACCATATGACCTTATTGGAGGAAAATACAAAGGATGGAAACCCTTATATTTTCTATGGCTTCCAAGATGGTGCGGATAAGGAGTTTAATTATCTCCTTCAAGTGGGGGATTCCAAGACAGGGATTTTATTGGGCAATAAAATTTCAGAGGAGGAAGCCAAGGCATGCTTTGAGGCTTTGACCTTTTCTGTGGCCAAATAAGTTAGGGTTTGAAAGCCCATACTGAGTCTGTAAAAAGTAAAAACCGGGTGAGCAGCCTTTTTAGGGCTGAGCATCCGGTTTTTTTCTGTTATGAAAACGCTTTTTGGGGACTTTGAGGTGTCTGATCCAGGTTTACAACTCATCTAGGTAAACGGCTTTGTCTATGCAAGGGGAGTTGCACTAATATAGAAAAGCTTTGTTATTTCAGCTTTTGGTACTTTTTTTCAGATACTGATTCCAGCCATTGGGAGAACCGGCTTGGGCATTGGTCTCAATGGAAAGCTGGACGAACAACTGTCTTTGGCTCAGTATTTGAGGTTCCTGGGAATGGTGGTCACATGGCCTGGGTGTCATTCCCAGGGTTTTAGCCTTCCTCTTGATGCCATCCCCAATCGCCAGTGACCAGGGGAATCTGCCCACCGGGATGTTTGTGCCAGTTGTTGCGGCACCCTGGTTTAAAGGTGACATTACCAAGGGGGTAATTTCAAGCATTGCTCCAGGTACTAATATGTGCAGATAAGCTTGCCCTAAAATTCTTGCTAAAACATTGCTGGGAGTTTGTCTCCCCTGGGGAAAATGATGCTATTTGACAAATTGGTTTGCTCATCTTTTTAAAGCTTCGTTTTTAGGATAGTTTTATTCTATGACCTGGAGATGGCTCTAAGTCAGGATTTTTCTATATTTTTTGTAACATGCCTTTTAGCATTACATATGAATCTATCCTTATTCTGTGAAAACTTTATAGTTTTTTTTATGGAAATATTTATAAAAAGAGGGGCAAAACATCACAATGATGTTTCTGTCTCTCTTTTTTTCTGCATATCCTTATTTTACTTTGCAAACTTTCTTGTCTTCAAAAACTGCTGAATTTTATTAGGGAGTGACACAAGGGGCAGGGTCCACTTTGTCCAGGGATATTCGTTTTATAGTGATCCTGTTGAAATTCCTGGACAGATGGTGTGACAAGTTGAAAAATTGAAAAACCTTTGCGTTTTTTATCATTAGATATCTCGTTTAAGTGGAATTATATATGGGTATAGGAGGAAACTGCCCATGTTTTTTATGGTTTGGTTTAGCAAATAGAGATTATTTTTTCATTTCTTGTTAGCTAATAGCAGTAAAATATTTGCTTATAGCTACTATCGATAAACTTCAGCAATTTATATACTTTGTATACTAAAAGCAGCTTAAGAATAGCAAAAAGCTTGCAAATAGGAGGTGCAATATCTTGGAATTTGACAGAATCGCGTTTGGAAATCGTTTAAAAAAAGCGAGAAAAGAAAAAGGTTTGACTTCAAACGCTTTGGCTGAACTGGCTGATACGAGTCCAGTTTATATAAGGCAGATAGAAAGTGCCT
>CATZDY010000122.1 GCA_958417755.1 uncultured Peptococcaceae bacterium | reverse complement strand
TATCTTTGCGCCTTGCACCCAAAGCCTTGCGAATGCCGATTTCCCTGGTACGCTCGGTAACAGATACTAGCATAATGTTCATCACCCCAATCCCCCCTACAAAAAGGGAGATTCCGGCAATCAACCCAATAATGAGGGTCATTATCCCTGTCACTTGGTTGACAGATTGCATTTGTTGTTCCATGCTAAAGCTTAGATATTGCCCTTCACTATGGTGGCGGCGTTCCAAAATCTTTACCGCCAGATCCATAGTCTCTTGTACCTTATCCCGGGAAACAGCACTGCCTTCAAAGCTGCTAAGATATTGTCCATACAAATTGCACCAAGCTTGGATAGGAATATACAATTGGGGATCCGGTTGCTGCCCCATCACAGCTTCCCCTGGCGCAGCGATTCCCACAACTAAAAAAGTCGTATTCCCGATGCTGATGTTTTTCCCTAAAGCCTCATCACGGCCAAATATTTCTTCCACCATGGCTTCGTCCAATACTGCTACCCGCCGGCCTAAAGTATCATCTTCATGATTCCAGAAACGTCCTTTGGATAACTCAATATTGGTAAGCTTTTGATAATCCCTGTTAACCCCTGTAATTCGACCGTAGGTCTTGCTTTTGGTACCCCGGATATCATCCATGTTTCCACTATAGGGTGATAAATAAGCAAGGGTTGGAATTTTATCTTTCAATATCTGGATATCACTGAGGGTTAAACTGTCTCCATTGGAATTTTCATTGCGCCAATCCTCATAAATGCTAAAACTGGTGGCTCCGAATTTTTCCAATTCTCCAATGATTTTAGATTGTCCCCCTTGGCCAATGGCCACCACTGAAATAACTGCAGCAATCCCAATGATAATACCCAAAGCAGTTAAAAAGGAACGAAGCTTATTGCCCCTTACCCCTTCCAGAGCAACGCGAATGCTTTCCCCTAAATTCACTGTTTATCACCCGCTTCCCCTGGCTTCCCCAGTTCATCTTTCCCCTGGGAAGGGGATGTTACCAAAGGGGCATTCTCAACAGGAATTCCCCGGTCATCCAATATTACCCCCATTTGTTGTAATTCTTGCAAGGCATCCAAAGGATGCGGTACTGCTTCATCATTCACCAAATGACCATCTTTAAAATGTATAATCCGGGAAGTATGTAAGGCAATCTCCCGTTCATGGGTAACCAAAACAATGGTTACCCCTTCCCGGTTTAATTCTTGGAAAATAGCCATAATTTCTTCTCCCGAACGGGTATCCAAATTCCCCGTGGGTTCGTCCGCGTAAATGACCGCAGGCCGGTTTACCAAGGATCTGGCAATGGCCACCCGTTGCACCTGCCCGCCGGACAATTCATTGGGACGGTGGTGAACTCGTTTGGCTAATCCCACCCGCTCCAAAGCTGCGGTGGCTCTCTTCACCCGCTCCCGGGCAGGAACCCCTGCATACATCATCGGTAATTCCACATTGCGCAAAGCTGTCATTTTAGGTAGCAAATTAAAATTTTGAAATACAAAACCGATTTTCTGGTTGCGGATTTTGGCCAATCCAGCATCATGTAAAGTACTGACTTCCACCTCATCCAATACATAACTGCCTGAGGTGGGAATATCCAAACAGCCCAAAATATTCATTAAAGTGGATTTCCCGGAGCCCGAAGGCCCCATAATGGAAACAAATTCTCCCTTTTGTACTTCCAATTGAATATTATCCAAGGCCACCACTGGATAATCACCCTTGCCATAAATTTTGGTCAAATTCTTTACAATAATCATGGGGCCACCCCTTCAGCAGCCGCTCCACCACCCATAACTGTTACAGGTTTATTTTCCATGGCAGGATTAGGATTTACAATCACCACATCCCCTTCGGATAATCCTGCTACTACTTCAGTATAGAGATCCACATCCGCCCCTTTAGTAATCTCTTTTTTCTTGGCAATTCCTTTCTCCACCACATAAACCACAGCTTTACCATCTTGCTCCAAAACAGCCTCATATGGTACGGCCAAAACATTTTCTTTATTTAACACTTGGATGGCTAAATCCACCGTATAACCAGACCGTAACCCCTCTGCATTCCCTACAGTGGATACAATGATAGGGACATCAATTTGACTCCCTCTTTCCCCACTGGAAACCACTGTGCCAGGGGATACACTTTTTACAACCCCCTCATATTCTTGACCCGGTAAGGCGGCAGCTGTAATGGTTACGTTTTGCCCCTTGGCCAATTGGCCGCTATCCGCTTCACTTACTCCTGCTGTAATCTCCACTTTATCCGTATTGCCAATGGTAATCAATCTAGTCCCTGGATCAATATGATCCCCTTCAAATACTTCCACTGCAATGACTGTACCATCCATTTCAGCTGTCAATATATTTCTATCCCGATCCCTTTGGGCCAATTCCATCTGAATTCTACTCTGTTCTATCTGGGCTTTCAAAGCTGTTAATTCCGCTCCAGTGGGACCGGTTTTTAATATTTGCAACGCAGCCTCCGCGTTGGTATAACTAGTTTCTGCAGCCACAAGTTCTGCTTTGGATTTATCATATTCTTGTTGACTAATTGCATCATTTTCATACAATTGCTGTGTCCTGGCATGATCTTCCTTGGCCTGTTGATAATCAGTTTCTGCTTTTCGCAAATCCGCTTCCGCCCGCTCGATTTCCTCAGGTCTGGGATTTAACGCATTCTCTAAGTTTGCCTGCTGCACTGTATAATTGGCCACACTATCATTATACCTGCGCTCATCATCCCCGGCATCCAATAAGCCTAATATTTGTCCTTTTTTTACTTTATCCCCGGGATCCACATTGATTTCTTTCACTGTTGTTTCTACATAACTGTAGAACTCCTGCTTTTCCACCAACCTAACTTTTCCTGAAGCAAATACATTGTTTTCTAAATTGGTCCGTACCACCGGCGCTGTGGATACTGGTGGCTCAGCACTAGTTTTTCCCAAGTTCAGAAACACCATCACAGCCACTGCTACCACCACAATGGCTAAGAAAGTAAAAATCACCTTCTTTCGAAATACTTTTTTTGCAACTCCTTTCAATGACAGCAAACCCTGTTCTCTCCCTTCAGCAATTGTATGAAGCTTGTCCTTTTCCGTCTGAAAAGCTTCTTGAAAATTATGTAATCCTACAAATGTTTCCTCCCAATACTTAAGACGCAAATAAAAGAAATTTATTTCAAAAAATATTCCTCCTTCCTTTTGCAACTCCATTTGGTATAGGCAAAGCTAAAACAATTTTCGCCACGGCTCCTCTCTCTGGGCCAAAATCCGTTGGGTATATTGGTGCAAATAGTGCTGTATAGGTTCTTGTAAGGCTAATTCTTTCCAAACCATATGGACACTTTTTATAAAATCCTGTTGTAATAATTTCATATCTCCTTGACGAACCAACGGACAAACCAATACACCATCATCATCCAAACATATTTCCAGCTCCCCCTTGGCATCCATAAGGACAGCCAAAGGAAAAGTTCTGCACAAAAGTGGACGCTTTTCCCTGGGACAATGCCCTTCACAGTGCAATAAACCAGTATTTTGCCCGTTAAATACCTGTTGTTCGGGTTGCAAATCAATAACCTTACACCAAGTTTTGTCTAAAAATAATTCCTTTTCTCCTGGCAATAAATAAACCCCAACCCCTTGTTGCCATTGGGTGCAACATTTTTTGCCACATAAAATCCCACAATCCGTGAGCAAAGGCGTTACTTTATCCAATAAACCATAAAGTTTGTGAAAATCAATGCTCTTCATTCCCCATCACTTCCTTGCAGATATTTTGAGCATTATACCCTATTTCCAACATGAAACATAGTCCATGAAAAATAATTCATTTCATCATACATCATATGGCATAAAGTATACGTTAAGAAAATCTTAAACACCAGCAAAGGATTCTTTCCAACAATTCATTCCAACTATTTGCACTTATTCTATCATTGTATCAAAACTATACTATAACATCCTTACAACAACCTTACAGAATTCTAACAGTTTTGCAACATTGGACAAGCTTTTCTCTTAAACAACATAAAATTAATGCATCAAAATATCCATTTATCTGCAAAAATAAAAAACTGCCATATGATTGACCCGTTCATATAGCAGCCCTTCGTTCATCTTTATATGCATTTATCTTTTCATGACAGTATACTTAAAAGCCATTCACCAACTCTTGCGCTACTCTTTCCTCCCAATCCAGTATTCAATATCATCATGCCAATGAATTTCAGAGTTTTTATAGGATTTCCACAAGCACAGTTTTAGATCCACACAGCCATTCTCTTTAAATATTACATGCTCAGAACGCAATAAATCCCTTTGCTCAGTCCAATGGGGCGCTAACCTTCCTTGATGGTTTACCACTCGATGACAAGGAAGCTCTGCACAATAAGGGGCATGATGCAGTGCTTGGCCCACCATCCGAGCCCAACGAGGTTTTCCCAATAAAGATGCAATTTGGCCATATGTCGCCACCTTGCCCTGGGGAATTTGTTTTACAATTTCATACACCTTGTCATACCAATCTATTTTCTTCATCCCATCATCTCCATATTGTATGCTTCCTTTCATCTATTGCAAACCATAAAGAACTGCACCCACCACACCGCAACCAATCATAATATACATTGGATTACATTTGGTTTTTCGTAAAATCAAAAATGCCCCTATAAACAGTAGCACAGCCACAACATTGATGTTGCTTAGCAAATAAGAGGTTGTTTCTGCACTCCAAAAGGCGGTTATAATAATGGAAACCCCTGCAGATGCGATTAAAGCCACCACTGCTGGGCGCAATCCACCTAAAATGCTTTGGACTATGGAAAAATTACGATATTTAAAGTAAAAATAAGCCAGGAGCATGAGAATGATAATAGAGGGCAAAACATAGCTAAAGGTAGAAACAATAGCCCCAGGAATACCTGCTATACGCAAGCCCACAAAGGTGGCACAATTGATGCCAATGGGACCTGGTGTCATCTGAGAAATAGAGATAATATCCGTAAATTCTGTTATTGTCAGCCATTGATGTTTTACCACAACCTGACTTTGAATCAAAGCAATGGCAGCATAACCTCCTCCAAAACCCAGCAAACCAATCTTAAAATAACACCAAAACAAGGCCAGATAAATCATTGGGTCTCATCAGGCCCCTTTCTTTTCTCTTTTTTAAAAAAAGCGGATACCCCGCCCACCACACCACAGGCTAAAATAATAATCAACACATTCACCTTACAAACAATGGCAGCCACCAACGCGATAATCATCATCACAATGGTAAGAATCTTACGTTCTAGCAAAATACTTTTGGCCATGGTATATACCATATCCACCATAACCGCAGCAACCCCTGCTTGCATACCTGTTAGGACCAATCTAACAATTTGATTATCACGAAAGGCAGCATAAAACATGGAAATAATTGACAATATAAGCAAAGGAGGCAGCACTGTGGCCACCACGGTGATCAATGTGCCCAATACTCCTGCCAAACGAAAACCAATCATAATGGATGTATTGACTGCCATCACGCCTGGAGCTGATTGGGCAATGGCCACCATATCCATCATTTCTGCCTCATCAATCCACTTCAATTCCTCCACAAACTTTCGCCGCAACAAGGGAATGATGACAACACCTCCACCCACTGTAAAAGCACTAATGATAAAGGTGGAAGAAAATAAAGTCCAAAGTTGTTTTCCGTTTTTCAATCCGCAGCCCTTCTTCCTTTGGATTTATTATACAACCTGCTGCCCAAGAAAGAAAATAGTAGCAAAGGATATCCATATCTGAAAAGCATATTAACCGGGACAAACATAACAAAAACTTTTAAATTTCTTAGAACATATGTTTTTCCTTATCTTTCATTCCCTGTTTTATTTGTATCAACCAAAATAAATGAACAAATCAATGCAAACAAAAAGCACTCTTTTCTTAAGAGTGCCTCATATGGGCAAAAATCCCTAACCTTCTATCCATATATAGCAATGATAAACCTGCCTCAAACTGCTTTAATGAAACCTCTTTTGATAAATTGGCTTTGCTATATTCTGAACCAATGCCAAAAGATTATCATCTGCCTTCATTAATTCAAAAGTTTCGCCAGGTTCCATAAAAGGCTGTATAGTCTTAGCAACAATAGGAAACATGATCTTACGATCACCATCAAAATCAATCACAAACAGTTTATGAGCATTGTTTTCTCCTTTTGTCTTTGCGGATAAAATCCAAGCGCCCCGGATGATTCCCTGTTGCTCAAATAAATGCTCAAGGGCAGTCTTTAAACCCAAGGAATAATCCGTAGTATCCTTGAGTTGTAGTTTTCCTTGATGCTCAACCCGTTTTAAAGTCATTCCCTCTGTACCAGCATCAATTTCAGCCAATTGGGGATGGCGCAAAAATAGGGCTTTGCCAAAAGGATTGATAACAATCCCGGAAATTTGTTTTGGATTGTCAATGGCAATGTGCTTCAAAGTATCATATAACATAACCACAATCCTTTCCTGAGGAAAAGTCCATTTATCAAGTTCTTCCTTTGTGGTAAAAGCAGGCAAAAATACTTCTTTGTTTTGGGTACGTAAAATAGCGATGCCATTGTCTTGTTTACGACTAGGCACCAAAAACCGGGCAGATTTAAGCTCAGTAAAAAATTGGCGTTTTCCCTCTGGGGTAGGATTATCCCGCAATTGTTCCATACTTTTTATTAAATCAATGCCAGCATAAAAAGCTGAAGTCAAATTTTCCATATAGTATGCACATCCTTTTCAATGAACGTGATAACAAATTTTTAGAACCTCTAAGAATTAAATTTTTATACATTATTTCATGTTACGCCAGAAAAAAGGCGGTATCTTTTTATCACATTGCATGATGGTTTCCAATTATCCCTTAAGCAGCAAAATTTAATGTATGTTTCTCAGTCCTCCTTTCTCCAAGGAATTCATGTTCTTTTATGCAAATTCCACATATCTTTTTTTAGCCATTCAAAATAAAAAACACCTCTTTCAAGGTGCCTTGTGTTTTCTTTTTTGCATTCAGATAAATTTTTTATCATGAAATGACAAAAACATCCACCCTCAAAGGATATGTGTCTTGGATGCAAGGAGTGGTATCCCGTCTTGGTTTCCTCCTACTTTCCAGCCTTCCCGTCTTTATGTAGACAGTGGCATCCTGGATTTCGTCCACTTCACGGTTGTTGAGAGACAGATTGGGATTCTCACCCAATTCCCACATACATTGGCCCTTTTTCTTAGCGGCCATAAATGCTTTCCCTTACCTATTATAAATTTGCATGATTTAGTTACTTCATTAACATGAATTAATTTTATTATACGTTATCTTGATTCCATATCACAAGTCTTTGATTTATTTTTTCATTTTCTATTTTAGAATACATATTTTCTCTCTATATATTCCATTAAATTATATATTTTACAACTATAATCAGATAAATATTTTACCATTTCTTATGATTATTGGTTTTACACAAGCACAATGATACCTTCTGATTTCCTTCCTTATTATGATAAAAAATGAATATCTTACATAATATGCTATAAGACACTATTATGGATATCTTGTAGATAATTTCCAAAACACAAAGATATCTTTAAGATAACACTAAAGGAGGCTTTTAGACTATGATGCTACCAAAAGGAACACTGGGAAAAACCATTAAACAAACCCGTTTGGAAAGATCTTTAACCCAAGAAAAATTAGCGGAATTAGTAAACATCACCCCAACACATTTAAAACAAATCGAAAGTGAACGGCGTAAGCCATCGATTGAAGTCCTTTTTCGCTTAGCGAAAACATTGAATTTTTCAATTGATAATT
>CATZDY010000121.1 GCA_958417755.1 uncultured Peptococcaceae bacterium | reverse complement strand
ATTGTACGATATCTTTGGTAAATTTTTCACCCGGACAAATCACAGGAATTCCAGGAGGATAACAGCTAATGGTTTCTGCACAAATTTTGTCCACAGCATTGTCCAAAGAAATTATTTTGGCATCTGCAAAAAAGGCCTTCCGTGGTGATACAACAGCTTGGGGAACATAAGGAGGCAAGATGCAGTCACGGGTTTTACGAGCCAAAGTCGGTAAAGATGCTTTTGCCAAATGGGTCATTTCTTGCAAGGCTTGGAGTAATATATCCGCATCATGTTGACGATTGCCAGGGGTAACCAATAATAAAATGTTGTTAGGAGCAGATAATTCAACCTGAATATTGCGTTCCTCCCGCAACCAATTTTCAACCCAAGGACCATTCATATTAAGCTCATTGAGCAATACTGTGATTTTACAAGGCTCCACAACATAGGGCTCTTTTCCAGCACTTTCTCCTTTATATGTGGGTAATCCCATGGCATTGATTTCTCTTTGGAGATAAGTTGATAATTGGATGGCATGGTCCAATAATTCTTTTCCTTGGCTTTCCATTTGAACTCTAGTTGCCTCCAGGGAAGCTAGCAGCAAATAGGAAGTACTGGTGCTTTGCAACAATCTAAGGGAGTTTTCTAATCTAGGAATGTCAATGCGATCTCCTTTGATATGCAACATAGAAGCCTGGGTGAAAGCAGATAACATTTTATGGGAACCATGTACAGTGGCATCTGCCCCACAGGCCAATGCTGACGCTGGTAAATCTTTATGAAAAGTAAAATGGGGTCCATGGGCTTCATCCACCAATAAAGGAATCCCTTTGGCATGGGCAATATCAGCAATGGTTTGCACATTGGATATCACACCATTGTAAGTTGGATTGACCAAAACAATTCCTTTGGCTTCTGGATTTGCTTCTAATACCTTGACAATGGTTTCTGGTGGTGTTCCTGTGAATATTCCATAGGTTTGTTCATATTCTGGCATAAAAAAGATAGGGATGGCACCACTCAAAATAATACCACTCAATATAGAGCGATGTATATTTCGGGGTACTATAATTTTTTCTCCAGGTTTGCACACAGACATAATCAATGCTTCTAAACCACAAGAACTGCCGTTTACTAAAAAATAGGTGCATTTGGCTCCAAACGTTAAGGATGCCATTTCCTGGGATTTTTTGATAATTCCTTGGGGTTGATGTAAATCGTCCATCCCAGGAATATTGGTTACATCTGCTTTAAAAACATCAGGCCCTAAAAAATCTGTCAGGGGATTTCCTTGCATTTGATTTCCTTTATGGCCAGGCATATGGAATCGAATGGTGCCCTTCGTTACATATTCCTTTAAAGCATGAACGATAGGGGTTTGCGTTCTTTTCAACTATCTATCACCTCTCGTACGACAGTATAAATCTGTATATGCTTGCTATCATTTTTGTGTTACCCCTATCAATACGCAAAGATATCATCAGCTTTTAAAAAGAGCGATATGATTTGAGCTTAACAGCTTATTTTATAAGTTTAAACATACTTTAAATAAAGCTGGGTAGGCTATATTTAAAATCATTTCCGGAGGGGTATTGGTGAAAAAAACAATTTTCATTTGTATCATAATAAGTTTAATTTTATTATCTCCCTTGATGCCAGCAAAAGCTATGGCTGCTGATATTGTTGAAAATGATGTATTTTACAGCTATGTATTAGCAGCTCCAAAATCCAGTGCAGAAAAACCGCAGCAAAATATTGAACCTCATATTGGAGCAACAGCTGCGATTTTAATGGATGCAGATACAGGACAAGTCCTTTATGAAAAAAATGCTCATCAACGCAGAGCCATTGCCAGTACCACTAAAATTATGACTGCTTTGGTTGCTGTTGAATGTGGAAATCTAGAAAAAATAACCACAATTAGCAAAAAGGCAGCTTTGGTGGGTGGTAGCAGTATTCATTTACAAGTTGGAGAGCAATTAACTTTACGAGAATTGCTGTTTGGAGCTTTGATGCATTCTGGAAATGATGCCTGTGTTGCCATTGCTGAAGCTGTGGCTGGAAAAGAAGACATTTTTGTAGCTATGATGAATAAAATGGCTATGTTATTGGGTGCCTTGGATACAAATTTTTGTAATACAAACGGTTTACCCAATGATAAACATCTTTCCACTGCTTATGATTTAGCTATCATGACCAGATATGCTTTGCAGAATCCAATTTTTGAACAAATGGTATCCACAAAAAATAAAAGTATACCAGGAAAAATACAAGCAAGACAGCTTAACAATACCAATAAAATGTTGTGGGGATATCAAGGGGCTGATGGAGTAAAAACAGGTACCACCAATGCTGCAGGAAAATGTTTGGTGGCTTCTGCCACCCGAAATGGACATAGATTGCTTGCTGTGGTATTGCATAGTCCTGATCGTTATCAAGATGCAAGCGAATTATTGGATTATGGTTTTACACATTATCAAAAAGTTACAGCCATGAAAGCTGGAGATATTGTTGCCACTATTCCTGTGGTCAATGGCACTGAAACTGAAACTAATCTTATTGTTACAAAAGATATTGATATTACAGTTCCCCTGATTTCCCCAGGAGTCATTGAAAAGGAAGTCATAAAGGATAACTTTATCATGGCTCCAGCCCCAAAAAACCAGCAAGTAGGGAAAATTCAGTTGTTTGCCAACGGGCAGCAGGTGGCGGAAACAGATTTGCGACTACAAAATACCATTCAAAAACAAAATATCTGGCAATCTATGTTGGGTCATCTGAAATAAAAACATAGCAAAAAAAAACAATGCAGCAGCATCACCCATCAGTAAATGTTACAACAAATTGCTTCATCATACAACAAAATATTTGGTAGTAATAAAATATTTTTGCAAAATAAAAACGACACCAAAAAGCGTCGTTTTTATTATTCATAGGAATTATCTGATTTTATTCATTATCATCTACTTCTTTTTGAGAGTCATTTTGCCATACCGCATATGTTTCCATGGCCTTCGAAAACTCAGCCCAATCACTTCCCTGATTTAAGGCTTGGGTAATTTGTTTTTGCGCTTCTTGGGTTTGTTTTAATTCATATTGACATACAGCCATATGATATCTTGCTTGCAATTGCTCTGGTTCTGCTGTGGTAATTTCTAAAGCTTTCTGATAAGCTCCAATGGCATTGGCGAAAGAATCTTGTAAATAATAGGCATCACCTTTAATTCTGTAGAAATATTGTTCTGGAGGATATCCGTAGCCTAAAATAGCATTGGTCCCCCTTCCAGACTGCTCCAAAGCAGTTTTAGCATCTCCAGCTTTTATGCAAGCATCAGCATAATAATATAGTAAACTTCTATTGCTAGCGTCATTTTTTAATTGTTCTTCATAATAGGAAGCAATCTTTTCATAATATGCTGGGCAATTAGAAAGCAAGGTAAAGGCAGACGCATTTTCAGACCATTGATATACCTGTATGGCATAACCATTTCCTGCATCCTTATGCCATATAGCCAATTCATTGATTTCATCTTCATTAAAGTCACCTGTTTCCACCTTATCACATGGAGTATCATGGATAATACGCAAACCATCACTTTCTAAAGCATAGATGCGCATAAAGTTTCCAAAATTACCTGCTTTCCAGAGGAGCATCAATTCATCTCCCGGTTGGTTGTCTAATTCATCAATTTCCAAACCATTGATGATAAAATCATCTTCTGACTGACCTAGCTTTTTATATTGATTACCATCCTCTTGATAAATAATAACCCCACTTTTGCCCGCTGGGGTAGTATAACAAATGATACCTTCCAATTCTCCGTCACCGTTAAAATCAGCATAGGCAATCGTATTTTCTTGATTGTCTGTATTTTCTTGAGCAGAGTTATTTCCATTCACAAAAACATTATCTGGTTTAAACAAAGTACTTCCCTTGGGTAACATTTCTTCTAAAGATGAAAATAAAGTATATGTTCGCTGGGTTGTGGATGTTTTACTGGTTTGTAGGGAAATACTTATTTCATTATTTTGTCTTGAGACAATATCCCCTAAGCCAGAGGCCACTCTAGATAGAGAAACATACAATACTCCCTCTTGGGTTAATAATACCCCAGCTTGCTCGGCCTTTTCTATATCATTTATTTGTAATTGTGCTTTTTTCTTGTTTTTACTAAATTCTACCTTCTGGTTGCCTGGATAGTATTTAAACTCAGATCCAAGGGCATAAGCCAAATCTGGTGCTGCTACCATGATTTGGGCGCCTACCTTTAAAACTGGCCATAGCAAATGAACCTCTTTACCATTCACCTTGACAATAATTTCATTTTCACTGGAAGTCTCCTTTATATTTTTTGTATTCGTGTCTTTTGTTTCATCTGCTTTTGCCACCACAAAAGGATTTCTTGCAAGACTTTCTGCTTTTGCCCTGGTGGGCGTAAAAGAAAAAGTGGATACCAAAAACGTAAATGATATCAATATGATGACAGATTTTTGAATGATGCGAATCATTTTTTATCTCCTATTCTTTTCATTGATAATATG
Source organism: uncultured Peptococcaceae bacterium (assembly GCA_958417755.1). Lineage (GTDB taxonomy): Bacteria > Bacillota > Desulfotomaculia > Desulfotomaculales > Desulfocucumaceae > CATZDY01. The sequence continues at coordinate 3,425 of CATZDY010000121.1, read as the reverse complement.
GTATTAAATTTTAAGCAAAGTTTTTTCCAAATTGCTAAGAAGATACGGCCCTATGGCCTAAACCGATTGCCACTTCATCTAAATGTAATAAACCTACACCAAAAAAAACAGCTACAATAATATGGTCTTGATAACGGGCGATTCCTATTTTCCCTCCAATGTTGAGACCAAAGGCTTTGTTGATAATCTGGGACATGGCTTCCCGAGCTGCGCCTGCCACAGCACCTTCTTCTGCATGGGATTCCTTTATAACCTTTTCCCTTTTTGCTGCCACCACGGCCCGTTCAATAACTTTGCCCATGGAATTTAAAAAATCCCCCCCAAAATCCACTGCCGCAGTTTTGAAGCCCTCTTGGGAAAATTTAGACTTGTATTCGTTCTCTTGTTCTCTGTCATTGGTAAGAGCCATTTCTAAGGCTACCCTAGCCACATGCTTGCTGCCATGAACTTCTTCCATGTTTTTTTTCATTTTAAACTCCTTTTCTCCAATGCACGAACACAATCTTAAACAATATAATTGTATGTATCTTGAAAAACAAAAGAGCACGCGGGTTACCCATTAACCAGTTGCTCTTTTGTTCAGTTCTTTTCTTACTGGCACATGAGCATCAGCTCATTTGTACGTTTTTATGCCTAATTTTTACAAACATGGCTTGTACTTCATAAAGTATTATCTTAAATTATATTTTCTTTCTAAAAAGCTTTTATAATTTTTCATTTCTTCAAAAACCTTGAATAATAACCTTTCTATTTCATAGCGGTGCAGGGTCAAAGAACCTGGTGATAATACTTCTATTTTACGAAAATCATCTCTGGCAATGAATCGTAATAAATTTTCTAAAGTATCTGCAGTTAATTCTAAAATAACCGGAGCATAAGCTACATCTATATTGTTTACATCATCATACACTGTGTATACATCCAGCCCAACATCAACATCTTGTATATAAATCCCTTGCATCGGTACGTTACGAAACATTGCCATATTCTGCTCCCGGGCTTCTTCTGCAGCTTTTTCTATGGATCTGCCCCCGAAAATAAAACGACCAGGCTTGGATGTTCCTCTGAAATCCAGCCTAATTCTTACTCTGATTGCTGTATCACTGATAAGCGCTGTATCACTAATGGAATCAAAATCCATGACATACCACCTTCCCACAACTTATCCTAAATCAATATTATTTCCTATTCTCTGATATTGTCTAAAATCCTGCAATTTATCTACACAATGACCAATAAACGGATGATTTATCAAAAAATAAATCCAATATGTCAAATAAGGAATAAACTTAGGATTTTGTTGATTCATATTTTTTAAGATTAGTGATTTCTCGTTTTGTCAAATGCCGATAGTGTCCTGTTTTTAATTCTCCTAAAGAAAATTCCCCGATTTGGGTTCTTTTCAATCGAAGCACCGGATGTCCAATAGATTGGCACATGCGCTTGATTTGTCGATTACGTCCTTCACGAATGGTAATCTCAAGCAAAGCATTGCCCTTCAGTTGATCAATCAATGATATCTGGGCTGGGGCTGTGAGGCCATCTTCTAACTCTACTCCTTGGGCTAATTTTTTTAAATGATTCACAGAGGGAATCCCTTCGACCCTTACGCGATAAGTTTTTTTTACTTGATGGGTTGGGTGGGTCAATGCTTTGGTCAAATCTCCATCATTGGTCAATAACAATAAACCTTCGCTATCATAGTCCAATCTGCCCACTGGATATATCCTTTCGGTGATATCAGGAAGCAAATCCTTTACGGTTTTTCTACCCCTAGGATCAGAGACGCTACTAATATATCCCCGGGGTTTATTCAACATAATATAGATTTTAGGGGGGATTTTTGTCAGAAGATGATTTTTTACTTCTACTTTATCCTTCTCAGGATTAACAGTAAAGCCCAGTTGCTTGATTACTTGTCCATTCACTTTTACTACTCCTGCTACAATGAGGTCTTCACATTTTCTTCGGGAAGCAACACCATGTCTGGCCATAAATTTTTGTAGTCTTTCCATATTCAATATCCCTCTTTAGTTCCCAGCTGATGACCGGATTATTTAGATTCATTTTGATAGAAATTCTTTAAGATTATTCCTCAATAACCATGCAATAGGATCATAATAAAATTTGTAAAGAATATATATAGTAAGAATAATTCCCAAAATATGGGGAGGTTGCCGCATTGTTTGATACAATTGCCGTTGCATCTGGTTGGATGATACCTCTCATGCTGTTGGCTGTCCCTTTATTTGCAGCATTAAGAGGGGTAAAAGTTTATGAAACTTTTGTGGAGGGTGCTGAAGCAGGATTTTCCACAGCAATTAAAACCATCCCTTACCTGGTGGCCATGTTGGTAGCCATTAATGTTTTCCGTTCTTCAGGGGCTCTGGAAATTATGTGTAGCGTGCTGGGCCCAATTTTAGATATCTTGCATTTTCCTGCTGAAATATTACCCCATGCCATTATGAGACCTCTTTCCGGAGGTGCTGCTTTGGGTATTGCCACGGATATCATTGCTACCCATGGTCCGGATAGCTTTTTGGGACAACTGGCTTCCATCATGCAGGGAACCACGGACACAACTTTTTATGTATTAACTTTATACTTTGGCAGTATAGGAATTAAAAGATATAGATATTCTATCTTTTCGGGTCTTTCTGCTGATTTTGCCACTTTGGTAGCTTCTGTTTTTATTGCCCATAAAATGTTTGGGTAAAAGTACGAATTTCTTGATTTATCATATGTGCCAAAAGAAAGCGATAAATAAGGAAACATTAAATAAAGATTTGTACAATTATATTTATGATAATATAGAATATTAATCTTGACAATTCTAAAATAAATAATTTCTTTAAGGTTTTTCATGTACCAATCATATGTGGGTAAAGATTAAATTTGATTGATATTTTAAAGTCATAGTGAAAAATCACCATTTTATCATTGGGATACAATTTTTGAAAGCAATACTATTTCTGGTATTGCTTTCTTTCTATATAATAGATTTTGCCCTATTTTTTTAAGATCATGAACTTAAAATTTGGAAAAAAAATCATATCAATAATTGATATGATAAAAGAAAAATTTATTATATAATATAAGAAAAAGCATTAATAAGATTGAATGACTTGAATTACCTCTTTCCCACTATATGTAGCTTCCATTGTAATTCTATTATAAACAGTTGTACGTTTAAAAGGAAGGGAATTTTTGTTTAATTGATTGATACCTTCTTTGGTGCAAAACAAATATGGCATCTGCAATTCTGTGCTAATATCGCAACAAGTTTGGGTATAGTCTCCAAAAGGAAAAGAAAGTGCGATGACTTTGTTGCCCACATATTTTTCTATACATTCTTTTGATTCTTTGAGATCATCATGAATTCTTTGTTTATATTGGTCAATTGTTTCATATTTGTCATTGATTTT
>CATZDY010000120.1 GCA_958417755.1 uncultured Peptococcaceae bacterium | reverse complement strand
CTGTGGCAGAATATATTAAATTGCGACGCTTGGCAAAAGCCACCGAAGCCTTGCTACAAAAAGACACAAGGATTTTGGACATTGCCTTGGATCTGGGCTTTTCTTCTCACGAACACTTTACCCGGGCTTTTAAGGATACCTTTGGTATGACCCCAGAGCAATACCGTAGCGCTCCCCAGGCCCTCAATCGCATGACAAAGCCACAGCTTGTATTAAACTACCTTCTTGTGGACGAAGGAGTACCGCTGCTTACTGATGGCATTGTTTTGGAAATCAACAGACATCAGCTTGCAGCGCCAGAATATTTTATTGGCTTAGAGAAAAAGATGCCCGTTCAGTTTATCGAAGGCCTGGGCATTGCGTCAGGAGTAGATCCTCTTGATACCCTATGGCGCACCTTTCACGAACAAAAGGCAAGAATCCCTCACCTGGATCCTAAAGGGGAGGAACTGGGGGTAACCTATCCATGCACTGAGGAAGGATATTTCACCTATTTTGCAGGGGCAAAGGTCCAAGCTGCTGCCAAGGCAACGGGTTGCAAATTATGGGAATTACCCCAAGGGGAGTATATCATCTGTTCCTTTGAGGCTGAAAATTTTGAATCCCTTGTCATGGATACCCTTTATAAAGTGGAACAGTATATTTATAACACCTGGCTTCCCAAGCAACATCTGCAAACAGAAGCCTTTTGTGTAGAGCGCTATGCAAGCCACCATCCTGATACGACAAGCATGGAAGTATGGCTAAAACCATTGGAATCAAGTTCCATGCAAACCTAATCCCTGTCACGCCATTGCAAAGCGGCAGACCTTATTGGGTCCCTTTCTTTTTTACCAAAAGGAACAGGAGCATAGGACAGTGAGCCATAAAGAAGTATTGAAAAAATACTGACTTGCATCAAGTAAATGGAAAATGAAAAAACTCTAAAAACTCTATGTAAATGGGTTGACCCTTGACATAGAGTTTTTCTTTTGTTCATTTATATGTTTTCGTCACAGAGTGAGGCGTAGCCATTGTTAAAAGCAAAGGATCTTAAGGAATTGGGGCAAGCCACCAACAACATTTTGCCAATTTCACATCAGGGAAAATGGAATAAACAAGTACATACTTGCATTGCTTGTTGGTAGCACAGGATATGCTGATAACCATTTTATTGCTTCAAAAACATGTTTATCTAGTACCTATCTAAATTCTTCAAATTTCATTGTTGCAGATATTTGAACCAAATGATTCCCTTATTCTTTCAAGAAATAACTCGGCAGCAGAGGAAAAGACCTGATACTTTTTCCAAATTATATTCAAACCAGATTCAAGCCTCGGTTCCAATGGCTTGAAGCAAAGATTGCTTTCTTCTGAAATGTTTACTAGCTTATCAATCGTTATCGCATAACCAATCCCTGCCTCTACCATCATGGCAGCATTGTAGACCAGATTGAAGGTTGTCACGACATCCAGCTTATCAAAATCTTCTCCAAACCATTCGCAAAATTCATTGCCTGACCGTCTTTGCGCTAAAGCCTGCCTGGAGCAAATCAACGGAACTTGCAGCAAATCTTCTTTCCGGACGACATCTTTCCAGGCCAGCGGGCTATCCTTTCGCATAATAACACCCCATGTATCCTTTGCCGGGATATTGATATAGTCATACTTGGAAATATCGGCAGGCTGTATCAGGAGACCGAAATCTAAAAGCCCTTTGTCAAGCCGTTCTGTTACATCCTCTGCATTGCCGCTATATAGGTGGTAATGGATACCTGGATAAGTTTTTCGAAGCTCCTTTGCAACCTGGGCCATCAGCTTAATCGCAATGGTTTCCCCACCCCCAATATAAATGTCGCCGCTTATAACGCCTTTCATGGAACTGAACTCTGCCTCTGTCTTATCAACCATAGCAACAATTTCTTCCGCTCTTTTGCGCAAAATCATTCCCTCAATGGTTAAGGTCATGTTATGGCTTCCCCGGGTAAAAAGCTTTTGCCCCAGTTCTTCTTCAAGCTCTTTTATCTGCCTCGAAAGTGTAGGCTGGGTCACATGCAGAAAGTTTGCGGCATTTGTGATACTGCCCTCCCTGGCTATGGCCAAAAAGTAGCGAAGCACTCTGATTTCCATAAAAAAATCCCTCCTGTTCTTTTTCATGATACCCCATTATGATATGCCTATAAAGCAAAACATGCTTTAAGTATTAGGTATTTGCTATATTACCATACCAACCATATAATAAAAACCGTAAGGAGGTGGTAGTCAAGTGAATGAAATGACCAAAAAAACCCAGCTTCTACGCAACTTGCAAGACGCAGGCTGTGACAAGGCTACCATTGCGAGGTATATCCAACTGCAAAAGGAAGGCAGGCAACAGGAACAATACAAACTTCTTTCTATGCATAGAGCCTTGCTACTGGAGCAGCTCCATGTCAGTCAGCACATGATCGACTGTCTCGACTATCTGATTTACATGATGAAAAAAGAACAAATCCCATCAAAACAAATTTAGGAGGCATTACTATGAACATGAACTTTAACCTTTTTACCCCAACCCATCTAATTTTTGGCAGCGGCAAACTGAATGAACTACAGAACCAGCCCATGCCTGGCAAGAAGGCCCTGCTGCTGATTTCCAACGGCAAATCCACCAAAGTGACCGGTACGCTTAACCGGACCCAGGAACAGCTTCTCAAGGCTGGCGTAGAGTTTGTAATCTGCGCCAATATCCATGAGAATCCGTCGAAGGAGGTTATTATGGAGGCAGCGGCTGTTGCCAAAGAAAAAGGCTGCGACTTCATCGTGGCTTTGGGCGGTGGCGCTGTACTGGATTCTTCCGTGGCAGTGGCTGCCATGGCCACCAACCCCGGTGATCTGTGGGACTATGTGAAGGGGGGTTCAGGCAAAGGGCAGCCGCTTCCTAATAAGCCACTCCCCATCGTGACGATAGCCACCACCTCTGGCACCGGCTCTGAGATCAATCATTGGGGCGTTATTACCAAGACTGATACCAGCGAAAAAATCGGCTTTGGCGGCACGCCGGAATTGAACCCGGTGCTGGCTATTGTTGACCCAGAACTGATGCGTACCGTCCCGGCGAAGTACACTGCTTATCAAGGTTTCGACGCACTATTCCACAATACCGAGGTCATGATCTCCAATGGCATCAATATCCTGAGTGAAACGGTTGCCATATCTGCTATTGAGCTGATTGCCAAATATCTGCCTCAGGCAGTGGCGGATGGCAATAACCTGGAGGCAAGAGAGGCGGTTGCCTACGGTAGCACCATTGCAGGCTTAACGATGCAGCTTACCAGTACCATTGCCGAGCACTCCATGGAACACGCCATGAGCGCCTATCATCATAACCTGCCCCACGGCGCTGGCCTTATCATGATTTCTAATGAGTTCTACAAGTTCTTTGTGGAAAAGCATGCCTGCGACGAGCAGTTCATCAAGATGGCAAAGGTGATGGGAATCCCTGACGCTGATAAGCCGGAAGATTTCCTGACAGCCCTGTATAACATGCAGAAAGCCTGCGGCGTGGAGAATCTGAAAATGTCTGATTATGGTTTCACCATCAATGAGATGGATACCTTGGCAAAAAACGCCCGTAACACCATGGGCGGCCTGTTCCTTGCCAATCCCTGCGAAATGACCCATGAGGACTGCAAGGGTATTTTCGAGAGATCATATCGGTAAAGGAGGAGATTTTATGAATACTTTGATTTCATATTTTTCTTACACCAGACATACAAAAGGGACAACACATTCAAAACCTGACGGAAGCACCCTGTTTGAGTGGTTTAGGGCATACGGTGGCCGATATTCATGCCCTTTGCAAAAACTCTGAAATCCTCGATAGCCTGAACATTTATGAGGATAGTGGCGCAAGAGCTAAGACAGAAATCCCTAATTGGTTAAAAAAGAACGGATTGGCCCAGTATTGGTGGTATTTACCGGCATTGAATCTATTTCTTCGCCGGTAAATTAAAAAGGTATCTATGAAAAAAATTGGATTATTACAGCATAGAGGGTCCCCTTGGGTGGAATCAAGCGTGGTTTCAGTGGCATTGGGTTAACCTGCTGAATACGAAGAATTTGATGGAAAACCTCTTGTGAAATTTATCACTTAAAGTGGTATTGGCTCAATTTATAAAAATCATGAGATACCGACTATTGAAGAAAAGGTGGAATCATCCGCGTGCCCACTTGACCATTTTGGATTTTATTATGTATTTTGCAAAGGAGCGAGAACTTATGAACGAAGTAATGAATACCCTGCTTTCCCATCGGTCAATTCGTGTCTTTGAGGATCAGCCTGTGGAAGGAGAAATTTTAGCTCAAATCATCAAAGCAGTGCAGGCTGCCCCCAATTGGGTCAATCTCCAGCACGTTTCCGTGATTTCGGTAAAGGATAAAGAGCGCAGGAAGAAGTTTTCCGAGCTTTGCGGCATTCAGAAACATATCGCGCAGGCTCCGGTATTTTTGGTATTTTGTGCGGACTTTTACCGCACATGGCTGGCCTGTGATGCAAAGGGACAGCCGTTCGATGCAGTCATAAATCAGATTGACAACCTGATTGTTGGAGCAAACGAAGTTGGCATTGCTCTTGGAACCGCTGTGGCTGCTGCGGAATCCTTTGGGCTTGGAACTGTGCCGATTGGAGATATACGGCTTCACGCCTTGGAGGTCATACAGGAGTTAAACCTTCCGAAATATGTACTTCCATTGCTCGGTCTCTGTGTGGGCTATCCGGCAGAAAAGCCGGGTATCAAGCCTCGACTTCCCAAAGAAGCTGTTTATTTTGAAGAACAGTATCAGCAGGATTTAAAACCGCTTCTTACGCAGTATGATGAGCTGTACGCACATTACCTGAAAGAGCGTCCGTGGAATAGCCGGGTCAGAAACTTTACACAGCTTGCGGCTGATTTTTACCGTCCACCTTATAATCACTATCCAGAGGTTCCTGAAATGCTACGTCGGCAAGGCTTTTCAGATGATATTGCGAACCCAAAATCCTATAACAAAAGGGAGAATACACCATGCGCTTTTTGAAAAAAGTGGCACCTATATTATCGACAATGCTGGTCGTACCCTACCTGCTGGCTTGTGGAACTATTCAGGGTAGTATCAACAAGCAGGTTTCTAATCCGGAAACAACAAAGCCATTGGTTTCTACCAGCAAGGATACACCGGAAAGCAAGCCTATAACTGATATTGATATGGCAAAGGAAAATACCATCTCTTTTGATTTTGATAACAAAACAGTACGGCTGAACAGTGGGTACGATATGCCGATTGTGGGGCTTGGCACTTACGCACTATCTGACGAGGAATGCATGGGTTCTGTGACTGCCTTGTTGGAAAACGGCGGCAGGCTCATTGATACCGCCTCGTTTTATGGCACGGAGAAAAGCGTAGGGGAAGCCGTTCGAAACAGCGATGTGCCAAGAGAAGAAATTTTTGTCACCACAAAGCTGTATCCTAACCAGTTTGCCAATGCAGCAGAAGCAATTGAAGAAGCCCTTGCTACGCTGAATATCGAGTATATCGACCTGATGCTTCTGCATCATCCTGGCCCCAATGATGTGGAAGCCTATAAAGCAATGGAACAAGCGGTTCGTGACGGGAAAATTCGCTCCATTGGTTTATCCAACTGGTATATTGAAGAATTGGAAGAATTTTTACCACAGGTCACAATTACCCCTGCGGTTGTCCAGAATGAAATTCACCCGTATTATCAGGAAAAAGAGGTTATCTCTTATATGCAGAATCTGGGGATTGTTGTAAACGGCTACTCGCCCTTTGGTGGCCGGGGGCATACACAGGAGCTGTTTGGTGACAAAGTGGTTTCCTCCATAGCTATGGCACATGGTGTGACATCAGCACAAGTAATTCTTCGGTGGAATCTGCAGCGGGAGGTAATTGTAATTCCGGGTTCCAGCAATCCTGACCATATCAAAGAGAATCTGGATGTTTTTGGCTTCGAATTGACTGAGGCAGAAATGGAACAGATAGGCTCACTGAACAGGAATGAAAAACATGAATGGTACTAAAATGAAAACAATTACTAAACGGTCTGGCAATGCCCTTCTTGGCACATTATCCAGTGGGTAGAAGGTCTAGGCTATTTGAAATAAATACAGTCAATGGTTTGCGAGGTAGAACGGTTTGAAGAAAAATTATATATTTGTATTTACTATAGGTGTATTCAGCATATTGAACACAGAAATGGGGATTATCGGCATTTTGCCTGCAATTTCTGGGCAATATGGGGTAAGCCTTGCAACAGCGGGTATGCTAGTAAGTTTATTTGCCCTCGCCGTAGCTGTTGCGGGGCCAATCATGCCAATGCTGATGTCCCGTTTTGAAAAGAAAAAGGTCATGATACTCGTTTTGAGTATCTTCACGATAGGAAATATCACCGCTGCTTTTGCCGTGGATTTTCCGACGCTTTTGGCAGCAAGAGTCATTCCTGCATTTTTCCATCCAGTCTATATATCCTTTGCTCTGGCAGCGGCCTGTGATTTTGTGGAAAATCCATCAGATGTGCCAAAGGCGGTTTCAAAGGTTATGATGGGCGTTTCTGCCGGCATGGTGCTGGGGGCGCCGGTTGCCGGACTGATTACAAATGTTGCAACATTGCGCATAAGCCTTTTGTTTTTTGCCGCAATTAGCCTGATTTCCCTGATTGCAACAGTTCTGTTTGTCCCGGAATTCCCTGTGCGTGAAAAAACTTCCTACAGTGAGCAGCTCCGCGTTTTGAAAGAGAAAAGGCTGTGGCTGGCGCTTGTCGGGGTATTATTCTTAAACGGTTCCATTTTCGGCGTATACAGCTATGTATCTGCTTATCTTGAGGAAGTCGTGAGTCTTCCGGTGCAAATCATAAGCGTGGTGCTGTTTGTTTACGGCTTGATGAACATTGTCGGCAATACGGTGGCTGGCAGAGGCTTATCGTCTAAGCCGAATCGGTTTATCAGTATCCAGCCCGCCGTGATCGGACTCATTTATCTGCTGCTGTTGTTTCTAGCAGGAAAAGCGGTAATCCCTGCTTTGGTTATTGTTTTCGTGTGGGGAATCTCTGCTGGGGCGGTTGCGAATACGATCCAGTATTGGGTTACGACTGCGGCTCCCGGAGCGCCTGAATTTGCAAACGGCCTGTATTTGACAGCAGCGAATCTCGGTATTTCCGCCGCAACGCCTTTCTGCGGTGTATTCATAATCGGGATGGGAACGCAGGCAGCTCCTGTGGGCGGTATTCTTTTGGTGATTTGCAGTGCTGTGTGTATTCTCTTGAAAGTCCATGTTATGGACAGAAAAGAAAAAATCTTTGCAATGAGCCATATTGTCGGAATGAGGAGATGATAGAGTGACGGAAAAAAGAAAACTTCAAATACTAACAAACTTTCTGATGGTTGCTATACTTCCCTTACCTATGGCTTATAATCTGATTAGCGAAACTCATGAACGTTTATCCGGCAGAAAATCCTGGATTAAAGCCCTGCTTGCCGAAAGGGGCTAAAACAGATATTATACACAGCTGGGCATGCAAACTGAGCTTAGATCAGTTAGAAGTAAAGGAGGAATCATAATGAAAAAATTGTTTTTAAGCATTTGCTTTCTGTTGCTCGTTGTTGTCCTGGCAGCATGCAGCACTTCCAATCCCGGCGTTTCTTCCAGCACTGCTGCCGCGTCGTCCCCTTCAGTAGAAAGCGCAGCTCCCACACCAGGCAATGTAGCGATTAAAACCCATGCGCCCTACGACGGCATCTATCCACAGCATGAACCTTACGGCACTGGGATTGGCGCAATGCCGGGGCGGGTCGTATGGGCGCATAATCCCGCTTCCGTAGATTGGGACGGAGATGGCTATTGGTGGATAACCAGCCATTTTGACGAAACGGTCATTTTGCAAATGGTCAATGACAGCATTGCCTCCCTTTGCGGAAAAGAAACCGCAAAAGATGGATGGAGCGCACTCTTTGCAGCAAACAAGGAAGCCCGTGGCCTAGGGGGAAGCTATATACAGGGGGAGAAAATTGCCATCAAAGCCAATATCAACGGCTCCGGCGTAAATGACAATG
>CATZDY010000119.1 GCA_958417755.1 uncultured Peptococcaceae bacterium | reverse complement strand
AATTGTCCCTATATTAACGTGCGGTTTCGTTCTCTCAAATTTTTCCTTCGCCATTTACAAATCCCTCCTGACTTTCCCTGCAATGATTAAATTCCACATGATGTTTTTCCAATTTTTATTTACTATAATCTACCCATTGCGTTTTGACACAATACCCTCCGCAATGTTGCGAGGAACCTCTAAATAATGACTAAATTGCATGGTATATGTTCCCCGTCCTTGGGTACAAGAACGCAAATCCGTGGCATAGCCAAACATTTCGGCCAATGGCACCATAGCATGAATCACTTGGGTATTCCCTCGACGTTCCAATTCCTCTACACGACCCCGACGGGAATTTAGATCACCAATCACATCTCCCATATATTCATCCATAACAACGACTTCCACTTTTACAATGGGCTCCAACAAAACTGCACTGGATTTAGCAGCTGCACTTTTGAATCCCATGGATCCAGCAATTTTAAAAGCCATTTCCGATGAGTCTACTTCATGATAAGAGCCATCTACCAATGTAACGCGAATGTCAATCATGGGGTATCCCGCTTGAATTCCATTTTCCATAGCTTCTTTTACACCTGCATCCACTGCGGGTATGTATTCCTTAGGAATCACGCCACCTACAATTTTATTGACGAATTCGTACCCAGACCCTGGTTCCATGGGTTCAACCTCTAAGACCACATGGCCATACTGACCGCGGCCACCGGATTGTCGCACAAATTTACCCTCTGCCTTGGCTTTTCCTTTAATAGTTTCACGATAAGCCACTTGAGGCCTGCCAACATTGGCATCCACTTTGAACTCTCTTAACAACCGGTCAACAATGATTTCCAAATGCAATTCGCCCATACCTTCAATGATTGTTTGACCGGTATCAGCATCTGTATGCATTCTAAACGTAGGATCTTCTTCACTTAATTTCACCAAAGCAATTCCCATTTTATCTTGATCCGCCTTGGTTTTTGGTTCAATGGCAACCGAAATGACGGGTTCAGGAATTTCCATGGACTCAAGAATAATAGGAGATTTTTCATCACAGAGTGTATCACCAGTACCTGTATCCTTTAATCCTACTGCGGAAGCAATATCTCCAGTACATACCTGCTCCACTTCTTCCCTATGGTTGGCATGCATCTTTAAAATACGGCCGACCCTTTCTTTTTTCTTTTTCACAGAGTTATAAACATAGGAACCTGAAGTCAATGTTCCTGAGTAAACTCTAAAAAAAGTTAATTTTCCCACATAGGGATCTGCCATGATTTTAAATGCTAATGCAGAAAAAGGTTCTTCATCCTTAGCTATTCTTTCATCTTCCAGCTCTGTATCAGGATTTACCCCTTTTATGGGGGGCACATCCGTAGGGGCCGGAAGAAAATCAACAATGGCATCCAATAAAGGCTGGACACCTTTATTCTTGAAAGATGAACCACACAATACAGGAGTCATTTTCACTGCCAAGGTAGCTTGTCTTAGCCCTCTCATAATCTCATCTACGGTTAATTCTTCCCCTTCTAGATATTTAAGGGTAAGCTCTTCATCCGCCTCAGCAGCAGCCTCAATGAGTTTTTCCCGATATTCTGCCACCAAATCTTTCATATCCTCTGGGATTGCCACCACGTCACTTTTGGTCCCCAAATCATCCATATAAATAATGGCTTCTTGCTTAATTAAATCAATGATGCCTTGGAAATTTTCTTCACTACCAATGGGCAATTGGACAGCTATCGGATTTGCACCCAAACGTTCCTTGATCATTTGGATACCTCTGGAGAAATCTGCTCCTACCCTATCCATCTTATTAATATAAGCAATTCTTGGTACACCATATTTATCTGCTTGACGCCATACTGTTTCTGATTGCGGCTCAACTCCACCCACAGAACAAAACACTGCAACAGCACCGTCAAGCACCCGCAGAGAACGTTCCACTTCCATAGTAAAATCCACGTGCCCTGGCGTATCAATTATATTGATGGAACAATCGCCCCATTGACAGGTGGTAGCAGCAGAAGTAATGGTAATCCCTCTCTCCTGTTCTTGCACCATCCAGTCCATGGTAGCTGCACCGTCGTGAACCTCTCCTATTTTATGCACTCTTCCCGTATAAAACAGTATGCGTTCGGTGGTGGTTGTCTTGCCGGCGTCAATATGAGCCATGATACCAATATTTCTAATATTTTCTAATTTTGTTTGCCGCGCCATCAAGACTGCCTCCTTACCACCTATAGTGCGCAAATGCTTTGTTTGCCTCAGCCATTTTATGGGTATCCTCTTTTTTCTTTACAGTAGCCCCTGTATTGTTCGCTGCATCCATAATTTCTGCAGCAAGTTTCTCACGCATACTTTTACCGCCTCTGGCTCTGGCATAATTTGTGAGCCACCGAATCCCTAATGTTTGACGCCTATCATGGCGAACTTCCACAGGAACTTGGTAATTGGCCCCCCCAACTCTACGAGCCTTGACTTCTAATACAGGCATTACATTTTTCATGGCTTGTTCAAAAATTTCCATGGGATCTTTACCTGTTTTCTCTTGAATTATATCAAATGCGCCGTAACAAATTTTTTCTGCTACACCTTTTTTACCATCCAACATGACCTGGCATATCAATTTAGAAATCACTTTATTGTTATACACAGGATCAGGTATAACTTCTATTCTTGACCGTGAACCTCTTCTGGGCACATATATCCCCCCTTTGCTTTATACTTAAAACGGAACTATATTTTCCCATATTTATCCTAGTATATTCATATTATTTTTTAGGTCTTTTGGCACCATATTTTGAGCGTCCTTGATTTCTGTTCTGCACACCTGCTGAATCCAAAGCGCCTCTTACAATATGATATCTTACCCCAGGCAAATCCTTCACCCTTCCTCCCCGGACCAATACCACAGAGTGCTCTTGTAAATTATGCCCTATACCAGGGATATAAGAAGTTACCTCAATACTATTTGATAATCTGACCCTAGCTACTTTTCGCAATGCAGAATTGGGTTTTTTGGGAGTCGTCGTATAGACCCTTGTACAAACACCTCTTTTTTGAGGACATTCTTTCAAGGCTGGCGCGGAAGATTTCTTAATACCTTCTTCCCTGCCTTTACGAATAAGTTGGTTAATGGTTGGCATCCATGCACACCTCCTTCCCGAAATACATATATAAATTAAATTCAGCTCCGACAATAAGCCGGAGCACATAATTCAATTGTCATGTTTAATCCATAATGATTGCCGCTGAAGCACAGCCTACTTCTATGCCACATGCTTTTCCTAAATATAACATTGTATCAACTTCAATTAACTCAACGCCTTTGGCAACACAATTCTCAACAATGGGTTCTACCACATGACGTTCAGCATTTTTTGCAATATATACCACTTGAGCCTGTCCTTGTTCAATGGCCTTTAGCGTTTGTTTTGACCCAATGGTTTTTTTTGAAGCCTTTGTCAACCGCTCACAGGACATGAAGAGACACCTCCGTAAAGCCACACTTTTGTATATTAACACCAATAGCACCAATTGTCAACATTACAAATATACTTCCTCTTTATTCCCCCACTGCACCTTTATTAATAGCAGAATACCCCTCTTCTTGGGGCAAAACTTCATCCAAAGCCAGTTCCAATTCCACATCATCTTCATTGACCAGCTCTATATCTCTATAACGGCTCATGCCTGTACCAGCGGGCACCAGTTTACCAATGATTACATTTTCCTTTAACCCCAACAATGGATCCATCTTTCCTTTGATAGCAGCTTCTGTAAGCACTCTGGTGGTTTCTTGGAAAGATGCTGCAGACAAGAATGAATCCGTAGCCAAAGAAGCTTTGGTAATTCCCAATAAAACAGCTTTGCCTTCCGCAGGTTCTCCTCCTTCAGCCAACACACGATTGTTTTCTGCTTCTAAGTCAAAGGTATCTACCAAGCTACCTGGCAATAAATTGGTGTCTCCAGCATCTTCTACTTTCACTTTACGCAGCATTTGGCGGATCATCACTTCAATATGTTTATCATTGATATCCACACCCTGCAAACGATACACTCTTTGCACTTCTTGTAAAAGGTATAATTGCACCCCTTGAATCCCTTTAATTTTGAGAAGATCATGAGGATTTACTGAACCTTCTGTTAGCTCGTCTCCAGCTTCCACCCGACTGCCTTCCCTGACTTTTATCCGGGCACCATAATGAATCTGGTATACATTCCGTTCACCATCATCTGATATAATTTCTATTTCCCGGCGGCCTTTTACATCACGAATTTCCACAATTCCTGCATTTTCAGCAATCACTGCTTGCCCTTTGGGGCGGCGGGACTCAAATAATTCTTCTACCCTAGGCAAACCTTGTGTAATATCATCTCCCGCCACACCTCCAGTGTGGAATGTTCTCATGGTAAGCTGGGTACCCGGTTCACCAATGGATTGGGCTGCAATAATTCCCACTGCTTCCCCGATATCCACCACCCCACCAGTGGCTAAATTCTTGCCATAACAATTACGACATACCCCATAGCGACTCTTACAAGTTAGCACAGAACGAATTTTTACTTTTTTAATACCAGCTTCAATGATTCTATCTGCTTCATAATTGGAAGCTTTGTCATTGGATATCAGCTTTCCTTTGGGCACAATGACTTCCCCAGTATTGGGATCCACAACATCTTCTAAGGTCATGCGGCCAATAATTCTATCCACCAATTTTTCAATGACTTCAGAACCATCCTTGATTTCTTCCACTACAATACCATCTTCTGTACCACAATCAATTTCCCGTACAATAACATCCTGCGCCACATCCACCAAACGGCGTGTAAGATATCCCGAATCAGCTGTACGCAGTGCTGTATCCGCTAGTCCCTTTCGAGCTCCATGGGTAGAAATAAAATACTCCAAAACAGTTAAACCTTCTCGGAAATTGGCCTTAATTGGCAGGTCAATGATTCGTCCTGAAGGATCTGCCATTAACCCCCTCATGCCAGCCAACTGCCTTATTTGCTGTTTATTCCCTCTAGCTCCTGAATTGGCCATCATATAGACAGGATTAAAGCGGTCCAAGGTTTCCATCAAGGCTTCTGTCACCGATTCTGTAGCGTTATTCCACAAATCAATCACTTTTCGATACCGCTCGTCTTCAGTAATAAGCCCTCTACGATAATTATTCTCTACTTTTTCCACTTCAGATTCTGTGGCATTTAGAATGCCTTTTTTCTGTGGAGGAATTATAATATCTGTCAAAGCAATGGTTACACCTGCTTTACTGGCATAATGAAAGCCCACTTTTTTGAGTCCATCTAGTAAAGCACCAGTGGCTGAAAGGCCTAGCTCGTTATAACATTCATCCACAATTCTACCCAAAGCTTTTTTATCTGCCACATAATTTTTATAACCCAATTTTTCAGGAATGACATCATTAAAAATTAACCGGCCCACTGTGGTTTCCAGCAAATCACCCCGGTATCTTACCTTAACCTTGGCATGTAAGCTTAAAAGGTCATTTTCATAGGCCATAACAGCCTCGTCCATATCTTTGAATATCTTACCTTCCCCTAAGACCCCTTCTTTTTCCATGGTCAGATAATAACAACCCAATACCATATCCTGGGTAGGAACAGCCACCGGTTTGCCATCTTTAGGGTTTAATATATTATGGGCAGAAAGCATCAAAAGCCTTGCCTCTGCTTGGGCTTCTGCTGACAAAGGAACGTGTACAGCCATCTGGTCCCCATCAAAATCCGCATTATAAGCAGTACATACCATGGGATGGATTTGTATCGCACGACCTTCAACCAATACTGGTTCAAAAGCTTGGATACCCAAACGGTGCAAGGTAGGGGCACGATTCAGCAATACTGGATGCTGGCTTATGACATCTTCCAGCACATCCCAAACTTCTGGCCGCACTCTTTCTACCATCCGCTTAGCACTTTTAATATTATGGGCATGGCCATCATTTACCAAACGCTTCATGACAAAAGGCTTAAATAATTCCAAAGCCATTTCCTTGGGCAATCCACATTGATGCATCTGCAAAGTTGGACCAACCACAATAACAGAACGGCCAGAGTAATCAACCCGTTTTCCCAATAAATTCTGACGGAAACGCCCTTGTTTTCCTTTGAGTAAATCGCTTAGGGATTTCAAAGGCCGATTACCAGGACCTGTTACAGGCCTGCCTCTACGCCCGTTGTCAATCAAAGCATCCACTGCTTCTTGTAACATTCGTTTTTCATTGCGTACAATAATATCCGGCGCTCCCAAATCTAACAACCGCTTCAACCGATTGTTGCGATTAATCACACGTCGGTATAAATCATTCAAATCAGATGTGGCAAATCGACCTCCATCCAATTGCACCATAGGACGCAGCTCTGGTGGAATGACAGGAACAACATCCATAATCATCCATTCAGGACTATTGCCAGAAGCACGAAATGCTTCAACAACTTCCAGCCGTCGAATAGCCCTAATTTTCCTCTGGCCAGTTACCTCATGTAATTCTTGTCTTAACTCACGACCTAATTCATCTAAATCGATTTCTTCTAATAACTGTTTAATGGATTCAGCACCCATTCCAGCTTTAAATTCACTACCATATTTATCTCGATATTCACGGTATTCACTTTCTGTTAGCAATTGTTTTTTGATAAGACCAGTATTGCCTGCATCTGTCACAATATAGGATACAAAATACAATACCTTTTCCAAAGCCCGGGGGGACATATCCAATAACAGTCCCATACGGCTTGGAATTCCCTTAAAGTACCATATATGGGATACGGGAGCTGCCAATTCAATATGCCCCAGACGTTCCCGGCGTACCTTTGAACGGGTTACCTCAACACCACACCGATCGCAAATTACGCCCTTGTAACGTACCCTTTTGTATTTACCACAATGGCATTCCCAATCCCGTTGAGGTCCAAAGATTCTTTCACAAAACAATCCGTCCCGCTCTGGTTTTAGCGTTCGGTAATTGATGGTTTCAGGTTTTTTCACTTCTCCACTGGACCACTTCCGTATTTGTGTCGGAGATGCAAGACCTATACGAATACGATCAAAATTGTTTAAATCTAGCAAACAACCACGCTCCCTTGGACTTTTTAAAAAACGTTCCTTTGGGCGTTTGGACAAAAGGATTTGCCCTCCTACCATCAACCAATTTCTTTTTCATGCAATGGATCAAAATCTTTTATCAGAAAGTCATCCTCAGATATGTCTTCTGACAATTCTTCTTCTAATTCCTCGGCAAGTTCTTCCACAGTATCTTCATCCATGGACTCATCCTCTATTTCATCATGCTCATAATCATCCTCACTTTTGGGCACGCTATCCTCATGCAAATCCAGGCCTAAATCCCGGGCTGTTTCATTGATATCTTCTTCTAATTCTTTGATTTCAATCTCTTGCTCATTTTCAGAAAGCACTTTCATATCCAGCCCTAGGCTTTGTAATTCTTTAATCAATACCTTAAAGGATTCTGGCACACCAGGTTCAGGAACATTTTCTCCTTTGACAATAGCCTCATAGGTTTTTACACGTCCCACAATGTCATCGGATTTTACTGTCAATATCTCTTGTAATGTATAAGCTGCCCCATAGGCTTCTAAAGCCCAAACTTCCATTTCCCCAAATCTTTGGCCCCCAAATTGCGCCTTACCACCCAAAGGCTGTTGGGTAACCAAAGAATAAGGACCTGTGGATCGAGCATGGATTTTATCATCTACCAAGTGGGCAAGTTTCAACATGTAAACATAACCCACAGTAATGGGATTATCATAAGGCTCTCCGGTCCTACCATCATACAAGGTTATTTTTCCATTCTCAGGAAGGCCAGCAGCCTTTAAAGAGTCAAGGATATCTTTTTCTGTTGCCCCATTAAACACCGGGGTGGCCACATGATAACCAAAAGCTTTTGCTGCCCAACCCAAATGTGATTCCAATACTTGACCAATATTCATCCTTGACGGTACACCTAAGGGATTTAATACAATTTCAACAGGTGTTCCATCAGGCAAGAAGGGCATGTCTTCCTCGGGCAAAATTCTTGCTACAACGCCTTTGTTTCCATT
>CATZDY010000118.1 GCA_958417755.1 uncultured Peptococcaceae bacterium | reverse complement strand
GTAAAATATACGTTAAAAAGGAATTTCGCCGTCAACATATCGCAGCTGCGGGAATCGCTTTTATGACAGACTTATGTCAAAAGGAAGGGCTCTCAAAAATTTGGCTTACTGTGAATAAACATAACCATGGACCTATTGCTGCTTATAAAGCTTTGGGGTTTACCATCACTCGCTCAATTGAAACGGATATTGGCAATGGCTTTGTCATGGATGATTATGTCATGGAAAAAATCATTTCTCCTGCCTAATACAAACAAGTCTTATTGATGTAGATATGTTCAATAAGACTTGTTTTTCATTATGATATTATTCCAAGAAATCTTATGAAAAAGTTGATGCATCTTTTTCAAATACCACTTGTCCCTTGGTAGGAGGATTTGTATAACATACTTCCTTGGCATAAAAAGGAAAAATCTTTTCATCTGCAAAGGAATTATCCAAAATGGCTTTCACAATTTCATGGCACAAAGAAACAATATATTGACAATCCACCTCCAAAGAACCATCCTTTTGCAAATAATCTCGATGGGTTTTCTGAATAAAACCACAAATCTCTTCCAATGTTTCTAGATTCTCCGCCCAATCTTCCCCTAGTATATTGTCATTACGAATCCAAGCTCTTAAATATAAATACTGTTGTTTTTCATACGCGCAATGTCTACGTATGCCACCTTTAAAATTTTCATTATGAGAAAACGTAAAACAATCAGATAAATAATGGATAACTTGCCCCAAAGCTTTGCAATAACTTCTTCCTTTGCCATCATAAGAATCCAATTCAGTCATATGTTGAATCTCATGTTTTACCAGAGGAAAAACATTTTGAATTTCATGTTTTGTTGTAAAAAATGAAGGCCTGCAGTCTGGCAAAATACAACCTACATAAAAAGCGATTTTGTGTTTACGTAATAACTTAGATTTTGAACGTTGAACAAGATACCTAGCCAAAAGTATATGCGATTTTTTTCTCATCATCTATCTCCCTGGTTTTTTATATTTGCCTATTGCTGGAACAAATATAAACCATAAAATTTTCTATCTTTTCTATTGTAACATTAAATCAGGAAACAGTCAGTACGGATTCCAAAAAATCACAATTCCAATAAAATCCATGGTGGATTGAATTTTCACAAAAAACCATGGATAAAATAAAAACCTTTTCTAGTGTATCCATGGTTTTATTTTAGATGCAGTCATTCAAATTTATAAATCATTGATGCACGGCTAAGTTTTTATAACCCTTTGTTTTCAGGAAAAGAACTTGTTAAAATTTAGAGATTAATAACATTAATGCTTCTCATGATAGTATATAAGAGAAGTCATACACATTAACATTAACAGTCATTCATTCATGATATTTTTTATTTTTATGTATTGAACAATTTTATAAGGGTACAGTAAATGAAAGTGATATGTTGAAGCCTTATGGATATTATGCTATAATTTTTACATCAATAAAATCTTTGGAGGTAAAGATGAAACGCTGCATTGTCTTGTCTGGAATAGCCTATTAAAACATTAAAAGGGAGATTTTTATGACTATTCCAGACAAAAATAAAATATATCCAAGAGAAAATGACACTCAAACAATATATTTACGAAACATAATCACTAATTCAAGTATTAAAATTGGGGAATACAGTATTTATAACGATTTTTGTAATGACCCAAAAGAATTCCAAAAGAATAATGTGTTATACCATTATCCTGTAGTAAATCACGATCAGCTCATTATTGGAAAATTCTGTGCCATTGCGTGTGGCGCTAAATTTCTTATGAACAGTGCTAATCATACTCTACATTCTCTATCCAATTATACCTTTCCATTGTTTGATGGCTGGGGACATGAAATGAAAACCACAGAATCATGGGATAACAGAGGAGATATCGTAATTGGAAATGATGTATGGATTGGCTATGAAGCGGTAATTTTATCCGGAGTAACGATTGGAGATGGTTCAATCATAGGGACGCGGGCAGTTGTTACAAAGGATGTTCCGCCCTATGCAATTGTTGGTGGAATTCCAGCTAAAATAATACGAAAACGTTTTTCAGATGATGTTGTGGCCAGACTATTAAAATTACAATGGTGGAATTGGCCAACGGATAAAATTGCAAAAGCAATACCCTATATTCAATCCGGAAATCTTTCTGCAATAGAGAAGTTATACTTTAATTTAAATTCCTAGGAGAATCCAGTATGCTTTATTGATTTACATGACTTTTATAAGAAAAATATAGATTGTTTGAGCCTAAAGTACTTATACGACAACAATATGACGGGGCCTAATAAAAGGGTAGTGTAAGGCAACGGGGAATTATCTCCTTTTAAGTTCAACCTTAAATAAAAATTTTTCCCAAAGGCTGCTCAATATCATTGTGAGCAGCCTGTAGGATTATCGTCAATATACGGCTGAATAAATCGTAAGTCAGCCTGTATATTTTTTATCTTTTTTCACAGTATAGCGGTTTAAGGAAGCTGCCCATGCAAATATTTACTTTTGTCTTATCCCTAACCGGTTGGGAAAGCATAACTACATAACAGAAACATCCCAGCAGGGTGCAAGCAAGTTTAAAAGATAGTGAAAGCACCTGAAATAAAAAACCAATCTATTGCTGAGCTTTGGACTGAAGCTTAAAACCTTTAAAAATATGTTAAAACAGTAAGGCATCATGCTCTGCATTTATCAAAAGCTGCCAAATTGATTTGGTTGCTTTTGATAATAAATTAGATATTTTCTTGTTTTAATACTTCTACAATATTTTCATTCTTTGTTCTATGAAAAGCATATACCATGGTTATACTGACAATGGCAAAGACCACAATGATCATAAAAGCAATATTTATCCATGGCAGAGAAAACGAAAAGGCAAAGTTACTTCCCAAAGCACGATACATGAGCCACATCAGCCCAATGCCCAAAGGCAATCCATACAATAAAGCTTTTAAGCCGTAAAAAATACTTTCATAAGCAATCATACGGTGAAAACTTTCTGGTGTCATGCCCACTGACTTTAGCATGGCGAATTCTCTACGTCGCAAAGCAATACCAGTGGAAATAGTATTAAAGATATTGGCCACACAAATAGCCATAATCAAAATAACAAAACCATAAGTAAATACTTTGACCAAAATTGTCAACTGATTTTGCTGTTGGTGGGCTTGGTATAGATTCATAATATAGAAATCCCCATTGCCTTTCATATTGTCACGAATTTTGTTTAATTCATCTTGCAAGGCTAAGGGATTATCACTGGTCATAATCAAATCAAATTGAATACTTTGATTTTGTACCAGTTTTGCATATTTACGCATTGTTTCTTGGGAAGTAATCCCAATGATAACTCCTGATGTCCCTCGATTTATAATCCCTGCTGGTACTGTTTTGGTTAATCCGGCTATGGAAATTTCCGGCATAGGAAGCTGCTTTCCTGTTTCATCTTTAGCAAGCGCAGGCAGGATATCCCCGACTTTGGCATGAAGCGCCTCAGTTTGGACATAGGTCTTTCCTCCATTGCTTCTATAATTCACTTCATTGATGATAATACAAGCTTGTTGCTGGGGATCCAGAAAAAGGGTTGGCTCAACCCCCACCTCTTCAGCATATTTCTGTAAGGTTTGTGCATCCATTCCATATAAATATACTTTGCAATGTGAGCCCTGTTCTCCCTCATCAAGCCCTAAATCTCGGTAATATTTTGGAACTTGCTGGGGTTGAAGAATGGTTTCAAAATCTAGGGAAGTGAGTAAGCTTTTTTCTTTAATATGAGCTGCTTGTTCCAGATGTCCTATAGAATCAAGGGCAGCATCAAAAGATTCTTCGCTGCCACATATTTGTGAAAAAGTGGCTATCACATCATAACGAATACCATCAGATGCCATTTCCACAGACTGATTCATATAAAGGGAAAAAGCAGATACCCCTAGAAACAACACCACACTTACAGCCAAGGACAATACAATGGCATAATAACGACCCCGGTTTCGCTTGATATTCTTAAGCCCTAATTCACCTTCAATGCCAAATAACTTGCGGGTAAAGCGAGATGTTTTCACAACCCTGCGGGTAAGTTTCACATCCTTTGCCTGTCGTATGGCATCAATGGCAGAAGCTTTGCTTGCTCGACGGGCAGGAATCCAAGTGGAAACAAAAATCGTAATACACGACAAGCATATAGCCCCAACCAAAGACAAATGAGATATAACCAGGCGAAAACCACCAATATCATTGGCCACAAGGCTATTCACCACCAAAGGATTGACCAATAAAAAGGTTATGCTTATCCCTGCGAGGCCAGCCAAAATACCCAAGGGAACACTAATGAGGGCTATTACAGCACCTTCAAAAAAAACGGAATTTCGTTTTTGGATTTTTGTAGCCCCAACACTAGAAAGCATTCCCAAATGCCGAGAACGTTCAGCAACAGAAATAGAAAAGGCATTATAAATGAGAGTTATGGAGCCCAGAACAATGATAATCAATAATATACCTATAAATCCATAAAGGGTTTTATTGATTTCGTCATCATGAATAATTCCGTACCAACGCAAAAGATTTTCATGAAATTCCACTCTATCTCTGGGAATATCAAGTTGCCCAGCCAATTCATAACAAGATGTATAAAGGCTGCGGTTTAATTTGTTTACAGTGATAGCTATTGTGCCCTTTTCATCCTTCGGAATGTTATCACCGGATAAACTGGTGAGCACTGTGTAACCAGCTGCCCAAGGGAACTCAAAGTCAGGACGAGCAAAAGTACCCACCACAGTAAAGGTCATGTTTTTTTCTGGTACCCATACTTCCCTGTTTATCCCATTTCCTACATTCTGATAGGAAGTGTTTTGTCCCAATGGTTCATTATCATTTGAAGAACTCGCACTATCCTGGTGGATCAATTGACGATGTCCTATGGGGTATGTCACCACATCTCCAATGCGGTATTGCACCCCACCATTTTGCTCAATTGCATCTGATACAATGATTTCATTTCTATTTTGCGGCAATCGACCGCTGGTCAACTGAACGTGTTTTTCCGTAAATCCCCTGTTATCTAAAGCTTGAATAAATAGGTATGGTTTTTCTATATTCTCACTTTCTTCTAATAAGGCATAGCCCAAATCTTGATATAAAAATATGTCCTTGGTATTGGCATTTTGCTTGATGCTTTTGATTTGAGCAGCATTGACATCGGTAAACCGCACCTGCCATTCACCCTCTGAGGCAATGATAGCTCGTTGCATTAAATCCATGAAGGATAAGCCCAATGTGGCCACAGCAGTAATCATGGCCACGGAAATAATAACTCCAATGATGGTAACCAAGGTTCTACGTTTATTTTGTTTTAAATGACGCAAAGTAAGGGTCTGCACAATATTCATGAACAGGACACCTCATCCCCTGTGATTCTGCCATCCTCAATGGTTATAATGCGATCAGCTTGTAAGGCAATGCGTTCATCATGGGTAATAACCAATAAGGTTTGCTGATAAGTTTTGTTAAACATTTTCAATAAATCTATAATTTCTTGGCTGTTCTTGCTATCTAAATTTCCTGTAGGTTCATCCGCCAATACAATGGCTGGATTATTGATCAAGGCCCGGCCAATGCTAACCCGCTGTTGCTGACCACCAGAAAGCTGATTTGGCAAATGGGTTAATCTGTCTTCCAAATTCAATAATTTTAATATCTTTGTAAGTTGGCTTTTCTCCACCTTTTTATGGTCTAATAACAAAGGCAAAGTGATATTTTCCTCCACATTAAGAACAGGGATTAGATTGTAAAATTGGTAAATCAGCCCGATTTGTCTCCGTCGAAAGATAGCCAGCTGGGTTTCATTCAACGCATACATATCTGTATGATCAACAAAAACTTTACCACTGGTTGGCATGTCCACACCACCAAGAATATGCAATAAGGTGGATTTACCAGAGCCAGAAGGACCAATGATGGCGATAAATTCTCCCTTTTGTACTGAAAAAGATACATCATCCAGGGCCCGGACAGCTGTTTCTCCGCTGCCATATACTTTTGACAAATGGTCGATGACTAAGATTTCCATACCGCACCTCCAAGATTTACTTCCTACATTTATACTATCGGCCCAAGATAACACATCCATGACTCTTTTTATTACAGTTTTGTTATTAAAAAAAGAAAAGCCTTGAAAGGCTAAAAATTTTTATCCAGCAAATCAATGAGCAATGAATTTCAAAATAGCAAATTAAATCTAACATCTTTCTATGATGGGATTTGAACAGAGGGATACACGGATTTAGGATTTTACACTGTTTGTTTATAAAATTTAATAGTAAAACAGCTACCTTGACCAGGAAAGCTTTTCACTGTAATATCTCCTCGTTGTGCTTGTACAATTGATTTCGACATGGCAAGACCAATGCCCACACTATCTGGATTGCTATTTTTTCCTTTATAAAAACGTTGAAAAATATAAGGAAGATCCGCCTTAGCAATACCTAAACCATTATCCTGAATGCAAATCATGGTATAAATAGGATTATTTCCATACCAAATCTTAATTTGTCCACCATCAGGCGTATGTTCTATGCAATTCTTTAATACATTGGTTAGTGCTTCATAGGTCCAATGAAAGTCCCCTGTAAAATAAGTTTCCTCTTCCCCAGACACTTTCAAACTTTGATTCTTCAGCTCCATGGGAATCAAAAAAGGGCTTATCACCTGTTTTAGCAACACTGCAACAGCAACCTGTTCTTGTTTAAATACAATGGCGCCAGCATCGATCTTGGATAGTTTTAGAAGCGAAGTCACCAACCATTCAATTCGTTCCAATTGCATTTGTATTTGTTTTGTAAACTCTTTTCGTTTTTCTGGTTCAAGATGATCTGTGCTCAATAGTTCAGTCATCATCATCATGGATGTAAGAGGGGTTTTTAACTGGTGGGAAATATCAGAAAGGGCATCAGCCAATCCCTTTTTATCCTTTTCTAATTGCTTTCCTTGTTCCGTTAACATGATGGTTACTTTATAAATATCATTTTTTAAAATACTCAATTCCCCTTCTTGATTATCACGAATATCCAAAGAATAGTTGCCAGCACAAATTTTCTCTAATTTTTGAGATAAATTCTTTATTATCTGATAGCGCCAAGCAGTAAAAATAAAAAAAACAATGCTCAAACAAATACCAGACCCCAGTGTTACCAGACCTGCCCAAGGGTGCAACCTTATGCCATAAACCGTAAAGCAAATGATGAGTACCACCAATACAATACTAACCCGTTGGATTTCTCTATTATGCCACATGCTAATCTCCTATTTTATAGCCCAGTCCTCTTATGGTTTGAATGATCTGAGGATTCTGGGAATCGTCTTCCAATTTATCCCTAAGTCGTTTGATATATACGGTTAAGGTACTGTCATTGACAAAATCACCTGCAACATCCCAAATGCTTTCCAGTAGCTGGGTACGGGTTAGGACCTGTCCTATATTAACCAAAAAGGTTAATAGTAACCGATATTCTAAGGCTGTTAGCATAATTTCTTTGCCATTTTTATGAATCTTTCCTTCTGTTATATTAATAGTTACATTGCCTAAATGAAATATATTTTGGTTACTTTTGCTTTTGTCATACCGCCGCAAAACTGTACGAATACGGGATAACAATTCACGAATGCGAAAGGGCTTGGTAATATAATCATCTGCCCCCATATCAAGTCCCATCACCACATTGACTTCTTCGTCACAAGCACTTAAAAAAAGGACAGGAATATCATACTTTGCTTTTATTTCCCGGCATAATTCATATCCATGACCATCAGGTAATATCAAATCCAAAATGGCAAAACCAATATCTGTAAGGATAACCTGACGGTCGGATTGAATATCATAACACAATATGGTTTCATAGCCCTCCTGTTGTAAAGAATATTCCAGGCCCATGGCAATACTCTTATCATCCTCCACCAAAAGAATTTTCATCTCATCTCTTCACCTCTACGCTTCAATAATGACTACATTAGCTTACAGAACTACATTGTTAGATCAATCCGATTTGTAATAACCCCAAATAAAAAATATTTATTTAAGGTATTTAGGCTTGTCTATTTTACCCAAAAGAT
>CATZDY010000117.1 GCA_958417755.1 uncultured Peptococcaceae bacterium | reverse complement strand
TCATCAATTACCTGGAACAGAGCCTAAAACTGTTTGAACATAGTGCCAGCAATATTAATTTTCTGCTCCTTGCTTCCAAGGATAATGAGCTCCTTTATCCTTTGATTACCCCTTCATCCTCCATACGCCATAAAGATTTAGAAATCCTAAGTTTAAAAGAATGTGCCTCACAACAGGAAATATCCACACCCACCCGGGTTACTTTGAACAAGACCAATTATTATATGGTAGAAGCCCCGGTGGGTGATCAAATAAAGGCCATCTTTTACACCAATGTACAACCCCTGGATAATTTAGCCAAAGATATCAATATCACCCTGGTAATTCTGCTCATCTTATCCGCCATCATCACCGTGACTGCTACCATGGGCTTATCCAATGGCATGATTCTCTCCATTCAAAAGCTTTGTAACTTTGCCAATGACATTGGAGCCGGCAATTTACAGCAACAAAAGCTGCACCTCAAAGAAAAAGAATTGGCTGTTTTGGAACAGGATATGAACGAAATGGCCCAAAGGCTCTCCGCCTATGATGCTGAGCAAAAAACTTTTTTTCAGAATGTTTCCCATGAATTACGGACTCCCTTGATGTCCATTCAAGGCTATGCTGAGGGAATTACCAGCCATGTATTTGAAGGAGAACAGGCAGAAGCAGCTGCAGAAATCATTCTCAGCGAAAGCGATCGTCTTACGGATATGGTGGACAATCTACTTTGTTTATCCCGCATGGATAGCCAAGAAAAAAAAGAACCCCAGGAGAGATTTGACTGTGCGGAAATCCTGCGGGATGTGCTGGAACAAGCAACTGTCCTGGCTGGGGATAAAAAAGTCACCCTGCAACAACAAGGAGACGAATGCTTTATTTTGGGAAACCGCGAAGAATTTCAAAAAGCCATGTCCAATATCATCACCAACAGTCTTCGTTATGCTACTTCCCAGATCACAGTTCATTGTGACGGAGAAAAACGAAGCATTTGCATTGCTGACGACGGTCCAGGAATTGCCCCCCAAGACCTACCCCACATCTTCAAACGTTTTTACAAAGGAGAAGATGGGTGCAGTGGCCTAGGGTTAGCCATAGCCCAAACTGCCATCCAAAATATGGGGGGCGCCATTGCTGCTGAAAACCATCATGGTGCTGTGTTTACCATATCCTTTGCCAACAATCCATATCTCCCTAAAAGAAAGTCCTAATTGTCAATACAACAAAAAGGGCGAAATAGTGTATTCATTCATCCTTTGTATTTTTAGAAATAACAAAACAGGTCACCTTGAGGTAACCTGTTTTTTCTTCCATATACAATAGATACATTTCTTGTTTTTTAACATTTTTTAAGAAAACCAGTCTAAAGCTCTATCCAACATGCTTCCCAATAAACCTTCCTTTGGGGAAGAAACACCTGTTCATCTATGTGTTTAAATTTATTAGGCCAATATGCAGGTAGGAGGCTACTCTTTAAAAGAGTACCTCCTACCCGAGAAATCGAATCGAATGTAAGCCATAGTGCAAAGAGCCAAACCATGTCCGCCAATCGATAAGCTTAGGCTTTATTTTAAAAATGAGAATCAATGGCAAATCCATTTTTACCCTTTTCTTTGATACAATAAAGAGCAGTATCCGCATTTTTATAAAGAGTCTCAAAGTCTGTGCCTGATTCCGGCGCAATGGCAATACCAATACTGGCTGAAATTTTACATCTATTAGCCCTATCCATACATTCATGATGTAGGGCTAATACCAAGCTCTGGGCTTTTATCTCTACCCATTCCCTTGAAGGGACAGAAATAAATACAACAAACTCATCGCCACCAATGCGTCCCACAATATCCTCAGCTCGGAATTGTTCTTTTAACATTTTGGCAAAATCAGCTATAACCAAATCACCAGTAGCATGACCATATGTATCATTTATCCTCTTAAAATCATCTATATCCAAAATAAAAAAAGCAAAGGATTTCTCTGGGTTTTCCAGCAAAAGTGTTTGAATATGCTCTTGGGTGGAGGCTTTATTATAAAGGCCAGTTAAAGAATCCCTTTCCATCTTCTCCACCATGTGTTTTTCCTGCTGTTTTTCCGCATCAATATTCTGACGATAGGTAAACATACGGATTGATTGATCTTCTTTCCAATAAAAAATCCGGGCTGTAATACGCATCCAGTAATAGGTATAGCCATCATCATTCGTAATCATAAAATCATAATGCAGGCTTTCAAGGCCATCTTGATAAGCTTTTAATACATGATCCGGGCTAAAGGTGTCCACATAGCCCTGACGGTATTCTGCCTTGATTTGCTTTTCTGCGATAAGTTGCAAAGCTTTGTCATAAGGGGTATCCTTTGGTACACCCAAGCTTTCAAAATACAGTTTGGTGGCCTCACTGGCTGCACAGTTGTGGGTAATATCCAGTTCATAGATATTTTCATAGAGCTTTTCTGTAGCTAGTTGAAAAATCGTACGATGTTCTTTCTCCTTATCAACAGTCAATTGGACAATCTGCGCATTATATTTTCGGATGATCCTTGTAATGAGAATAAGCACCAAAACAATCACCCCGAAAATCACTAGAATCCCTTCAAAAAATTGCCTATTGAGCTTTTGATTCAACGCAGAAGTATCATTGTCAATTATCAAGTGCCATTCCAAATTGGGTATATATTTTGCTACAATAAAGCCTTTTCCCCTTTGTGAAGAATACCAAAATGACTCTGTGCTTTCTTTGTTAGAAAGGATTTTCTCCTTTGATTCTGTATAACCACAGTTTGCAAACAGATTCACTGCTTGAAACCCAGTCTTATCCGTGGATATTGTGATTGTCCCATTTTTATCAATCAAATAGGCTTGCACATCAAATCTATTTTCATATTCCTGAAAAAGTTTCTGCATGTAATTCACCCGAAAGCCAACACCTACGATCCCCATGATATCTCCGGTGCTGCTTTTGATCTTGCAATTGATAAAGATGGTGATTTCACCATTTGCCGCTTTATCATCATCAATATCAACCCTGTATTCATCATTGCTTTCAAGCAGGGTATAATACCATACATCCTTGGGATCATCGGGCTGAATAACCCGGTCAACCCCATGAAAATGATAGTAGCGGTTTGTGTTGGTGGAAACCAAAAAAACAGAATCATAGTTATATTTTTCTTTATACGCAAGCAGATAATTGCGCATATTAGCAAGAAAGCTTTCATCCCCCAACCTTTGTTCTTCCTCAGATAAAAAATCCTTTAGCAGGCTATCATTGGCCATGGTCAATGATATGTTAATCGGCTTGGTAAAAATCGAATCAACTTGATAGTAAATTCCTTCTGAAGTGAGAGAAGAAACACGTTCCACATCCCGTTCAAAAATGCCTCTATTGGAATGGTAGCTGGTAACAGAAGTGATGATAAACCCCAGCACAATGACAGCACAGACAAACAAATTGGTCCGCAGTAAAATATTGTTTTTCATCCAAGCCCTTCTTTCCAGCTTAGGCCCTAGAAATTTACCCTTTTTTCCTCTTACCTTTGCTAATACAGCGCAAACACTAGATTTTGCAGTATTTCCCCCAAGGGTTCTATCAAGACTTGTTTATCCACAATATTTTGAAGCAGGCTAAAAAAAGTTAGTATCCAAGTCTAGCTTTCATATGCTTTTACGAAAGCCAGCATAGTAGATGGTCAAGCCAAAAGGCAAGGGATAAAATTTTTCCTTAAAGCAACATATTTTTCAGATAACCTTTAGTATACTATGTTGAGTACATCAATAGTACACCAATCATTCAGCAAAATAAAAATCTCCAGATCAAGGATATTTATCGCATTTTTCCTGCTATCCAGAATAGACTGCCAACCGTAAACTCTGCCCAGGCATAATTGGCCATGTATTCTCCATTAAAAGAATTGATGGTTTGTACATCCCCCTGTAAAAATCGATAGTAGTCACAATCAACTGCATTTACATTGATAGCTATGCTGTTGCGCTTTTTGAACAGCACATCTTTCACCCCTGCTTTTAGCAACACCTGTTTTACCTCTGCAAGATAAGTATGGATTTGTTTTAACCGGGAACGGTCATAATCCTGATCCTCCCAGAGCACTGTAGCAATCTCCTTCATTGAACAGGAAGAACCCCTGCGGTCAATGAGATAAGCAAAAAGCTCCTTTGCCTTTGAGCGACCAAAATGCAGCGGGGTATTGTTATAAAACACCTCAAAATTTCCAAATGTCTGTACACGCAGCTTGCTTACCCGTTGTACTTGGGGCAATGGATTGCGGAGATGTTCCAACTCTTCTAAAATATGCGCAGCAGTTACAGGCTTTAGAAGATAACCACTGGCTCGCAGGGAAAAGGAATCCAATGCATATTGGGAATATCCAGTCACAAAAATAATATTCACCAGAGGGCAGCTCTTTTTTAATCTTTTGGCAAGCTCTAACCCATTGATACCACGCATTTCAATATCCAGAAATGCAATATCAACCCCATTTTCCTTAGCAAAACCCATTAGCTCATTTGGATCTCTAAACGCCTTAACCCCAACTTTGGGCAGGGCTTCTTCTATGGCGCAAACCAATGCCTCCAACGCCAATTTTTCGTCATCTATGGCAACGATATTCATTGCAACTCATTTCCTTTCGGTATAGCAATCACAGCAGAGGTACCAACCCCAATTTCACTTTCAATGGTCAGTGTCCCTCCACACTGGGCCATCAGTCTGTTTTTCACATTCTGAATACCAATATGAGTTTTGCCGTCATGATGCAAACAGCTTGTATCAAATCCAATGCCATTATCTTGTACAATCACCATATATAAGGTTTTTGTTTCCTTTGTAGCAATGCTTATAGTTCCTCCATGTTCTTTTTTGCCCAACCCATAGCGTACGGCATTTTCCACAAGGGGCTGTACCGTAAGCACTGGAAGAAGAAAACCACTTACCAAAATGTTATAGGTAATGGTCAATTCATGCTCAAAACGCATTTTCTCCAATGCAAGATAGACTTTCACATGATTTAGCTCTTCCTCAAAAAATACTAAGTTTTTTTTCGCCAAGGAGTCAAGATTTCCACGCAGATAAGCAGAAAATTCGATGATCGCCTGTTTCGCCTTGCGGCTGTCTACATCACACAGACGACTGATGGCTGTGAGGGTATTAAATAAAAAATGAGGTTGTATTTGACTAAGCATCGTGATAATCCGGTTTTGCATCAATTCCTTCTCCACCCTTTCCGCTTTTCTGGTATTTTCCCTGATTTGCCACAGCAAAGCAATCATCTGGATCAACACGAAAAGCAAAAAGCAGCTGCGAAGCCACATGGTATCATTTGCCGAGCCGCTCCAATAACCATAGGCATCCAACAGTGTTCCCACGAGAATCGGCAGAAGGGAAAGTCCAAAAATGCGTATAGCCCGGTCATGTTTTTTATTATATTCAATACCCAAATAAAGCAGGGAAGTAATGAGCTCAAGTACAGACAGCGTCCAACCCACTGATATGGTGTGATAAGCATCTATTTTCATAAAAAGGATTAGGAAAATACAGCCCCCGGTATAAACCAAGGCAACCATACTATTGAACCAACCACAGTAACGTAATTTCCCGGTCAGATAGGTTGTTATATATAATGCAAAAAATGAGGCCATCAAATAAGGTGATAATACATCAGCAGTTGCCACTGCCCTAGGATATGGAACAAGCAATGAAATGATGTTGAACTGGATACAGAACCATATTCCACTGAACACAGCAAACCCTGCACTGTAAAATACCCGGTTGACTCCCTCTTGCCTGATAAGCAGCATAACCAAAGCAATAATCCCTTCACAAATCCCAATGACAAAAATCAAAAAACCGATCAACATGGAAAACCCATTCCGGGAAAAAGCCATTTTATACAATCCGTCAATGGAGCCAAAGCGCATCTGGTTTAAAAACTGGTTGATGGAAAGAGGATGTACGCCTGTATATATATTGTAAAGCTCTATCTCCACCTCATCCTGTACTGTAATGCCAGGGGAAGTAAAGGACTGCCACACATTACCGCTGCTATGCTGCTTATTGTTGCCAAAAGCAAATATCTCTTGTCCATTCACTTCTATCCGTACCCAAAGGTCGCTAATCCGCAACATGATCTGCTGGTTCTTTTCAATGTCCTTTGTAAAATGCCCCTTGATTCGATACATGTGCTGACTGTCCAAATCAAAGGTTCTTTCCGGATCCAGAGGTTCAAACTCCTTCCCATCAAGGGAAATTTCCCCCACAACGGATACAGGGATAAATGCGCCGTCATTCGCAAGCTTTTGTTCCCCATTCCCTATCAAAAGTATGGTGAAAACAGTCATAATCACAATAACCACTGAAAAGAGGATAATACATTTTCGATATAAGTTTATCAAAACACTTGTTTCCTTTCAGACAATCCGCATTTTCACTTTCAGCCCTTTTTATGTTAAAACGGTTTCCCATTGTGGCTCTAGTCCAGTAATTTACTGATTGGTCTTTGAAGCTAGGAGGGTAAAGGTGGGTGTATCAGTAATAGAAGGATGACTGCACTCAAGGAATCAGCATACTTATGAAAAATCACCTTCTGTTTCAATATTGGTGCTTTTAGCCTAGCTGTGTTTACCTATCCATGCTTTTTCCTTTCTTACACTGATTATTTCTTCCATGCAACCTTTATACCTTCTGTATAAACACACTTATACTCCTAACCCCCAGTTTCTTGCTTTTTTTAACCAACACATTTTTCTGTAATAAACATACAACACTCGGACTTTGGGTAATGCAAGGCAAGGTAATCTGGGCAACAGCAAGAAAAATTAATTGTTACCATATGATAAATACATCTGTATTACCTATTTTTTCGATATTCAGATAAAACATATCTTTCAGTTCTTCTTAATTTTTCACACACTTTATTTTGAGGCATATTTACTAACACAGATATTTCTGCTAAAGTATGTACTTTATTATCAATCAATCCATTCCTTAATTTAAATAAATAAGAATTTATGTCATTCAAGTTTTTTATAATTTTTAGTAATTTCTTTTTATCAAAATCCATTTTTAAATACCTTTCAAACATAATATTATGGATAACCTATTCATTCTTTTTCTAACAACCATTGCTGTTTTAACAGGAAAATATGAATACCTTTGCTCACATGATTTTGCTCTATGCTCATGTGTCTAAATGTAATTTTTTAAAGACCATAGAAAAAAAACTTCTGCACAAACCATAAGCAAAAAGATAAACTATACGGCAGACTTCATTTTCCTACATTTCAATCTCCTCTTTATATCTTTTAGAAGGAGAAAAGCAGTAAAAGCTGTGACCAATTTGCTGTAAATAAAGCGTCTTAAGATATTTCTGTTATATTATTATAGCAAATCATAACCGTACCATCGGAAAAAGAGCTAAAAAATAAGCAAAGCTTTACAATATTAAAAATAGAACCATTCATTTATGTAGGTGAAGCTTTTATATATGACAAATACTCTTTTAAAAATAACCAGTAAAAAATAAAAACACAGAACTCCTTGAATAAGAGATTTGTGTCATTATAAACCTATCATTTTATATTATTGCAATATCATATTTGCCCTAACTGCTGATTCAAGCAAATCATATTTTAGAATTTCCCAGATTAATTTTAGATGGTCTGAATCATTTTGCAACAACTACATATTCCCCATAAATTGTTACCCCAGTGTTCCGTATTTCCGAATCAATCAGAGAATTTTTTCAATATGGGTCACATCAAGCAAATCTACTTCCTTATCAACCGCCTGTCTCACATCTTCCATAAAACCGACAAAACGCAATCCACTCAGTCCACTATCAACCAATAAATCAATATCACTTACTGTTTTTGCGTTTCCTTTTCCATAAGAACCAAATAGAAATGCTTTCTTAATATGATACTTCTGAAATACTGGTAATAACCTGCTTTGAATCTGTTCAATGGTATTTAGCTCTTCCCTCAGGTCTTTGGCGCCTGGTTTTGGATTAATGTTGGCAGTAGGTAGTTTGTCCGCCTTGTTCTTCAAGTTCTATCCAGACTGAGCTTGAAAGTATTTTCTCCCCAAAATGGATTTGCAGGCCCAGGCCAGCTCAATCCCTTATCATCAAATCCTTCCATATTTGTACAGCCATTTTTACGTCCTCCAGGGGATGATGTTGTTTTGCCTGGGGAGATTTAGCCAGCTTCTTACGATCCATCAAAGGATCGATTCCCTTGGCAAAGACAATAGAGGCTAA
>CATZDY010000116.1 GCA_958417755.1 uncultured Peptococcaceae bacterium | reverse complement strand
CAAAGGCTGTGGGGCCCATTTTATCAAGATACACCCGCCAGGTGGGCATCAACAAAATACGCTTTTCAGGGGGTTTTGCAGCATACAACTGATCGTAACGGCATAGCCCCAGATATTGCACCACCCCGTCGGGATGTTGATAATATTGCTTGATATCCAAATACTCGGGATAAGCACCACAAACAAACAAATCAACCCGGGCATTGGGATAATACAGCCAGGTCAAATTGTCCTTAATAATGCCATGCTGCAAAAAGATTTTTTTCCCAGTAACCAAGCCCATATGGTCAAAACGATTGTAACATAAAATATCAGGGGAATATCCGGCAATATGGGTACTGATTTTATAATCCGATACAGCGAACAACAGATGATGCAACAGGCTTTTGTACCGTACTGTTTTACCCAGTTCGGCAACTTTAGAAAAATCAGGGTTGCGGGGATCAATGACATAATAAACCACAATGTCCGGATGATGTTCCCTGATATATCGAAACAGATGATAGGCATTGTCCTGGGCCTCAGTCCCCCGTTCTGCCATGAGCCAAATACCACGATATGCTGGGTTTAGCATTTTGACTATCTTGCCAATAGCCAGAAACAAAAGACAACTTAGCAAATAAAAAGGATAACGCCATAAGCGATTAAATTTCTTTATCATCCATCCATATTGTTGCCTCATAGTATTTTACCACCATTCTAATCATGATGACTGATGTGCTGCAATGGTTTCTTGGTACAGACCCAATAACCAATCACAATATTGTGCTGCTGTCAGTCTATCCTGTTTTTTTTGCAAACAATATGTTGACATATCTGCTAACAAATCCGGCTGATTGTAAAACCACTGGATTTTTTCAGCCAATCGTTGGGCTGTCAATTCACCAGGCAAAATACAACCATTCACCCCATCCTCCACAAGCTCAGGAAAACCACCGCGGTCAGAACAAAGCACTGGGGTACCCATGGCCTCGGATTCCAGCACAGATAAAGGACAATTTTCATAACACACGGAGGGACAAACAGTAAAACAGGCCTGCTGAATCAATTGTTGCAACTTTTTACCTGTCTGAAATCCAACATAACGAACATTTGATGTTGCTGTACGTACCTGAGATAAAAGGGGCCCATCCCCAGCCACAACCACAGGAATTTGCGGCAACAAGCGGCAAGCTTCCAGCAGCACCTGTATGCCCTTTTCCTCTGCAAGCCGCCCAAAATATAAAACATATGGTTCCCCTCCCGGGGTGAGGGCTTGTGGTTTACAATGGCTTTCTTCCAAGGGATCTGCTGCAATAAAATTATGCTTTACAACGGTTTTTCCGTAAAAACGGTGATCAGTTAATAGTTTTTGTTCTAAAAAACCACTGGGACATATAAAACGATTGATTTTGGTGTAGCTTTTTTTTATTTTGTATAACCAAGCCTCCATTGTACCCAACATGCTCTTTACCAGGGAGCCATGGATACAGCGTCCTCGTACACAATGCAGTTTACTTCCTTGTAAGCATTTATCGCATACCCTTTTCTCTCGCACTGAGTACATCAAATGATTAGGACAAAGCATTTGTAAATCATGGACAGTTTGAACCAACGGCACTTTGCAAGCGTACGCGCCATCAATCACCGCAGGGGTTAGCTGAAAATTAATATTGTGGAAATGAATGATATGGGGGGCAAATTTCCGTATGACTTGTTGCAATTTCCCTTTGGCCTCATGGGAATAGAGAATTTGAAAGGGATAACGCAATCGCTGCCATCCAAGGGCGTGAAAATCCATATTGGTAGTGCTTACTCCCAGTGCATTGGAAACAGTATTTTTTTTATCATACATACCGAAATATTCCACTTCATGTCCCTGTTTTGCTAAATGAGCGCCAATTTGTAAAAGATACGTTTCTGCCCCGCCCCGGGGATAAAGAAATTTGTTGACCATTAACACTTTCATGGACTAACTCCTTTGATACAGACGCAATGTTTGTTGTACAATCTCATGCCAATCATATTCCTTGAACAATTGGTCATAAAATAAGGCATTTCGATAGGATTCAATTCCGTCCCGCAACAGTGTCTGCAACATATCCCGCAATGATTGCACATCACTATGTTGGAAAACAGGCATATGCGTTCCCACAATCTCTGTATTTTCAGCAATATCACTCACCAAACAGACCGCTTGATAACTAAGTGCTTCTAGCAAACTCAGAGCCATGCCTTCCACATCACTGGGCAATACATAAAGGAAACAGTTAGAAAACAATTCAGCAAGCAATTGCCCCGAAGCATGCCCCACAAAAATTACCCGGTCATCCTGCTTCCCCATGGCAAGGATACGGTTTATGTACTCGCCACCTTCCTTTAAATCCCCTGCAATGACCAACTTTTTATCAGTCATAAGCCCGCCATAGGCTTCCAATAAATAATGCAAACCCTTTTCCGGTACAATTCTTGCTAAAAACAGGATATAACCATCCTTTTCCAAGCCAAACTGTTGGATAA
Source organism: uncultured Peptococcaceae bacterium (assembly GCA_958417755.1). Taxonomy (GTDB): domain Bacteria; phylum Bacillota; class Desulfotomaculia; order Desulfotomaculales; family Desulfocucumaceae; genus CATZDY01. Next base: position 5,800 of record CATZDY010000116.1, on the reverse strand, counting down.
TGAGCTGGCTTTCCTTGTGTTCTGGTATTTCGATGCCATTGGGAATATACACCACATCCCGCTGGTAAGTATCAAGAAAATACTGTTTGATATTGTGAGACAAGACAATGACTTGGTTCGCATATTTGGCAACTATCTTTTCTCCATAACGCAAATATTTGCTGGCAAACCCGCCCCATTTGCTGCGTTGCCAGTCCAATCCATGGATGGTGGCCACTGTCCGTATGCCCAGCAAATGGGGTAACCATAGCATGCCACAAGGACCTTCAGCGTGATAATGAATCACATCATAGTTTCCGAACAAAGCCCGCAAGGTGGCTAGCACTGAATATACAAAGGCATTCAAGGTGCTGCTGCGAAAGGTAGGAATCTCAATGATGCGCACACCTTTATAGGCCCGCAGTAGTTCATTGTTTTTCAAAACCCGTTCTTTACGATTGTATACTTCCACGCAATGTCCCTGGGCAGCCATTCGTATAGCCAGTTGTTCCACCACCACCTCCACGCCACCTTGTCGTGAAGGAATGCGTTTATGACCAATCATGGCGATTTTCATGGTGCAAGCCACCTCCATTCCTAAACTTTTGATACATTGTAAGGCCCATATGCCATAAATAACGAAAATCCGCTGTTCTGAAAAAAATACCCACATTCAGCAGCATTGATAATGCCCCAGCCATCATTGTTTTGACCAACAAATCCACATAAACCTGCCCAAACTCAAATTGTGCACAAACAAAGGAGGTGAACAGCATTTCTGCCGCACATAGTGCAGAAAAAAGAAGCAATTTGCCATAATACCCCGCTCTATTTTGCTGTAAAGAATACTTGTACAGCAACCTTGTTTTCAGGATCATCTGAATGGTTAAAGTACAAATTGTTCCGAGCAGGATGCCTATTATCCCCAGCATTTTTCCCAGTATAAAGGAAACCAAGAGGTTGATGACACTACCTATGATTGAGATGTATTTATCTGAGGCAAACAGTCCAGACACTTGCATGTATTGCCATAGGGGATTGCGCAAAATATAGAAAAAAAAGACATAGGTATTCAAAAATATAATCTTGTTGTTTAGCATATATTCCTGTCCAAACAACAGCTTCACAAAAGGCGAAGAACCCACATACAGCATCGAAGCAGCAACAGAGGCCAACAAAAATGTAAGCAAGGTCAAGCGTTTTAACACCAGATCACATTGTACAGTGTCTCCCTCTGCCATCAGATTGCCTACACTGCCACTGGTTGCATATTGTAATTGTTCCAGCAAGCGTTTGATGGCACCGGAAAGCATGGTATAGCTGGTAAATGCCCCCACTTGCAATGTCCCCACCAGCACGGATATCAAAATATTGTCAGTGGAATTGGTAATCTTACCCGATAAATTACCAATAAAAAGATGTTTGACATTGGTTATGATATGCTTTCGCTCTGAGGGAGGTAAAGTATCTTTATCTTTCAAAAAAGGATACAGCTGATTTGCTTTGTAAGAAATGACAAGATTCGTTCCCAAGGTGCAAAAGATTTCTAAAATTAAATAGAGAATAAAATTTTGAGTCATATACAACAGGGCAATGTTACAGGCTACCGCCACAATTCGCACCAACATACTATTGATTGAAACCACATAAGCCCGCTGATCCGCTCCCAGCAAAGCACTTTTATAAGCAAAGAAATAGGAGGAAACAGTACGGATCAAAAACAGGATATACACCCACCGTAAATAGCTTACATCAATTTCTACCTTTTCAATCAGCAGATGAATACAAGGCAGTAAAGCCAAGCCAACCGCTAAAATCACAATGCCAATGACAACATAGGCTACTTTAAAAAAATTCATCAGCTGGGCAAGTTTTTTACGGTCCCCTTGAGCCAAGGGCTTATATAAACTATAGACAATGGCAGTACCTACCCCTAACTCTGCAATGGAGAGCACTGCGATAACTTCAGTAAAAAGACCATTTAAGCTGACAGCTGTTATCCCTAATGTATGCACCAGTGCTGTACGCATAAAAAAAGACAATACAATATTGACCAGCTGGAACATCACACCAAATAGCAAGCTGTGAAAGCTTCTTGCAGCTCTCATGTGCTGGGCACCGTCCCTTCCACTGGTTTGGGTTAATCTCTACCGTACAAGTCCCTGGTATAAATCTTTTCCCGAACATCTTCCAGCTCAATTGCATATCGATTTGCAGCAATTACATCTGATTGCTGTTTAAATTCTGCTAAATCCTGTATCACAGGACAGCCTAAAAAAGTTGGTGTATCTAACATGGGCTCATAAATCAAAACCTTCAGCTGCTTTTCCTTGAGCCTGCGGATTACCCCCAACACCGAGGATTCCCTGAAGTTATCCGCTTTGGTTTTCATGACAAGGCGAAAAATCCCCACAGTCTGCACATTAGTACCAGCGATTCTGGCAGCAATAAAGTCTTTGCGGGTGGAATTGGCTTTCACAACAGCCTGCATGATATTGTTCGGTATGTTTTCGTAATTATGTACCAACTGCTTTGTATCCTTAGGAAGACAGTATCCTCCATATCCAAAGGATGGATTGTTATAATAATGTCCAATCCGGGGATCATACCCCATGCCATTGATGATTGCCTGGGAATCCATTCCCTTGACCTCAGCATACGTGTCCAATTCATTGAAAAAAGCGATTCGCATGGCAAGATACATATTGGCAAATAACTTAATGGCTTCTGCTTCAGAGGCTTCTGTCAATAAAATGGGGACATCTTGTTTATGAACACCTTGCTTTAGTAATTGGGCAAGCTGTTTGCCATGTTCTGTTTTATCTCCCACAACAATGCGGGAAGGATACAAGTTATCATAAAGCGCTTTGCCCTCTCGCAAAAATTCAGGAGAAAACAAAATTTTGTCCGTGGCATATTGTTTGCGCATTTTATTTGTATACCCCACAGGCACAGTGGACTTAATCACAATCACAGCCCCTGGACACAAAGCCAAAGCCATCTGAATGACAGCCTCCACTGTAGAGGTATCAAAGGAATGCAATGTATCATCATAATTGGTAGGCGTTGCAATGACCACATAATCCGCTTTAGCAAAAGCAAGGTGTGGATCCATGGTTGCGGATAAATCCAGCTTTTCCCTTTTTAAAAATGCGTTTATCTCTTCATCTGCCAAAGGGGACTCTTGCTGATTAAGACAATCTACTTTTTTCTGGGATACATCATAGGCCATGACTGAGTGATGCTGGGCCAACAATACAGCATTGGACAACCCTACATACCCAATTCCTGCCACAACAATCTTCACCAAATTCCCTCTTTTCCCTTTGCTTTCACCATGCACCATCTCCCTTTAATACAGCGGGAATGGTTTTGCATAATATTTTGATGTCTGTCCATATATTTTGTTCTTGTATGTATTGTAAATCCAATTTTATCCATTCCTCAAAACCAATTTTGCTGCGTCCACTACACTGCCAATAACAGGTAATTCCCGGTTTTACCAATAACCTTTGTTTATGATAATCCGTATAATGCGCTACTTCCTCAGGCAATGGTGGCCGAGGGCCAACAATACTCATATTTCCTGCCAACACGTTAAACATTTGCGGTAGTTCATCAATACTTGTTCGTCGTATCAAGTGTCCTACTTTGGTAATGCGGGGATCATGTTGTATTTTAAAAATCGGACCTTCAGCCTCATTATATTCCTGCAATTGATTTTGTTCCTGTTGTGCCCCCATATACATGCTGCGAAATTTTATCATGCGAAAAGGAACACCATGTTTCCCCACCCTGTTTTGGGCAAAAAAAGGAGTCCCTCCGTCCAACATAACAGCTATGCTTGTAATAAGAAAAACAGGAGAAAGTAAAATGATAGCAATCAATGCAATCGCCAAATCCATGCTTCTTTTGGCAAACCGATACCAAAGACTGCGATTTACTTGTATGACCTGTGGATTTTGCCTAAGAGGATGATGCGGTAGCTTATCTGTAAAATTTAATTCATATTCTTTATCCATTCCAATAACAAAAAAATTCTTTTCCTTTCATTAAATACAATTTCAAAATTTAACCTTACTCCAATAAAGCAATCACGTTCTGGGTAAATTCCTGCATATGCCAGGTTAATCATTTCTTAAAAATCCAGTCTTTATGATTTCTAATTGCTACTATGAAATTATTCAAAATAAAAGTAACAGCCAGATAAGTCAATAAATCAACTACTCATTCGAATAAATAAAAAGCCAATGCATTGAAATGGCTGGTGTCAATTGATTCACTTAAAAAAATATTGCCCCAGGGAGCAGTTCATTTTAAATATTTATTATTTGATATAACTCATCTACATTTATAAAAATATCAGGGAAAAATAAAATAAACAAAGTCCCAACATATATCCTCTTTGTCATACCCTGCACAATGCTGTTAGCCAACAGAAAAGGTATTGGCATTTCGCCAGTATGAGCAAGGGGATCAAGAGTTTCCCAACATATGGATCTCATTCTTCCATATCCTCTTTCCTAAAACCTCCTTTCTTCCCTCAAAAAACAACATATTTCTACAACCATATGATACAGTGCAAAGTACATCATTAGTACACCAAAAAAACCAAAGGAAGTAAGATAATGCATTTCTACCATGTATTATCTCCATTGGTACCTGCTAATTTTTAAGTAGCCTTCACTTGCAACGGGGAAAAGTCGCTCCACTTCCTTGTAACCTCATGATAATGGCCATGAATTTTTTAGGGAGTACAAGAATGCAATTCAGAAAAACCACTTTAGAATTAGGAAATTCTAGTCTTTCGGGAAACATTTTATCCGGCAGATAGGAAAGATAATGAATGTTGGTATTACTCTATTTTTGGTTCGAATCATTGAATTACAATAATAATTTGGCAAAAAATGATATTAATTTGTAAGCTTTATAAATATCTATTTTACACAAAATTTTCATAGGAAACAACCAAAATAAAAGAAAAAATAAATTAATTTCCTATTTTACAGAAATTATCATTTTTTTTAATCATAGCAAAAATAAAGCACTTGCATAAAAAAAAATCGTTTCTATTCTTCCCTAAAAGCAAAAACGATTTTTATTTGAGAAAAATTTAAAACAGTTCTTATCATTTTCACTTATGGTATCCTTTGAAGGGTCTTTTTCCCAATACCTCTCAGGAGATACAAGACTTATTCCCGGTAATATACGCCGACAAAACCGGCCCGTTCACCCCTATCCTCCCGCTGCTCCCCTTGGGTGACCTCCACCATATTACAATCACCACTTAGTTGAAAGTGCAAATCCATATACTCAGCCATCTCTTCAGCAGATATTGCAGCTGTTCCATCAAATTTGCTGCCATCTTTCATGAGAAAAGAGAAAATAAAGGAAGTCTCATTGTAATTGGAAATGCCCATATACCCGCATCATTGCCATAAGAACCCCACCAGGAGGACGCAGCTGTGGAGAGCAACAGGGGCTCTTTTGTCTCATCCTTAAGTTCATCAATATTCCCGCTGCCATGCCTTTACAGCCTAGCAGATTAAAAGCCTGCACTTGAAGGTCAAGCTCTGAGTCAAAATACTTTTTTGGGATCTGCTTTGCTATTTCCTGGATAAAACCCCTTGCTTTTTGCATTTTGTCTCCTGCTTTAGATTTTAGTAGAGCATAACCAATAAAATTAGATTAAGCTGTCACCAAAACAATCATGCAAAAAAGAATTCGTTGTTTGCGCATGTTGTACCTCCACAAGCTCCCCGTCTCCCCTAGGAAAACGCCTCCCAGGTAGGAAAAGACGCCTAATTTGATTTCAACGCTT
>CATZDY010000115.1 GCA_958417755.1 uncultured Peptococcaceae bacterium | reverse complement strand
ATACCTGTCCATCATATATTCCACCAAAGAAAAGGATTGATAATAAGCCAAAGCCTGTTCTGCGCTATGGTCGAATTTTTGATCCAGCTCTGCCAGGGAATATAATTGCCCTTGTTCAAATAAAGGTTTTTCAAAACGAAAGCCCGTCATTCGGTATTCTTCATATTGCGCTAATCCTTCAGTAAACCATCGCGTATAATTACCCTGGGTCGCATAATCCACTGCCAAATGTGTCAATTCATGCACCACAGGGCCAGAAGTCATAAAAACATCTTCCATTTGCGCTATTTCCCTTTCCCCCATCCAAGCCAAAGGAGAAAGTACCCGAATAGCACCAGCCCAATATACCCCTATGGCACTTTCATTGGCACTCCACCCAAAACTGGCATTTAACGCAGAACCATTGGCATACATAATAATGGGTATCTTATGCTTACTCGAAAAAGAATACTGCGATGCAATTGGATCATAAAATTTTTCTGCTGTTTTCAATACCAATTTGGCATATACTTTTTCTCCCCCGGAATATCGTACTAAAAAATGCTCACTTTCCAAACTATGCATATGACTGGTACGCAATAACAATGCAATTCGAGACACTTCTCGAAATAGAACATATGCTTGTCCCCGTAGATGCCCTGACAAGCAAAAAAAAGTGCAAACCAATACAAGCATTAAAAATCCAAGTTTTATGAGTGTCCAAAGTTTGAAATTTTTTATTGTAAAAGGAACATCAAAACAGTGAGCTAGTCTCATGATAACACCCCATCCAAATAACTGGTTGACGAGTATCATTATACCCAGGGGCATGCGTATATTCCTAGCGGTAAATACTAGCACTATGCTGGTATTTAAATATATACGTTTAATATGATTTTTATTGTAACGTGCAATCTACAGCAAAAAGAGACAGAGAAAATTTTCAATGTCTCATGTTTTTGTAGAACCAACCAATGTGTCTGTCCCTTTTTGACCTTGGAAACTATATTACCTCGAATGTTGATGCCAAGAAAGACCCCAATAAATAAAAATACAGTTGATATCTATGCTTTCCTCGATTTCATGTAATTTAATAAAAAATAGAGCTTTCTTAATAAAAACAGGCTATTGCATAAAATTTTGAATACAACCAATCTATTATCCGCAAAACATAACCCACCTTCAGTCATCTACATGGCAAAACTCTCATAGGTTCAAGTCTATATGAGAGTTTATGATATTGCTTTTTATTATTATTTTATGGATGCATAAAATTTTTCTTATTTTATTGTTGCAGTATTTTTTGCCATTCTTCCAAAAGCTGTTTGGCAGTATCAACCTTTGTGCCGGTTTTAACTTGTTGCAAATATAAATTTAATTGTTCTATGGCACTTTCATAATCCTTTTTTCCATAAGCAAGCACTTGCGCCAATACATAATGGGCATCATGATTCGTGGGGGTATGTTCGATTTCATACTGTAACTGCTCAATGGCTTGATCATTTTGCCCTAACAAAAAATATGTATAAGCCAAATCCATTCTCACATTGCTTTGGTCCGGCTTTAAGGCCAATGATTTTTCATATGCCTCTATGGCTTTTTCCTTGTTATTTTCTTCTAAATATGCCTTTGCCAATGCTACATACAATGTATCATCCTGGGGGTTTTCTTTTACATCTTTTTCCAAATCAGCTGCTGTCATTGTCAGGTTTGTGGCAGGTTGTTCTGCTCCTCCCCCAAATAAATCTATCAGAGGAAAAGCCAAGGATGAACCCACAAGTCCTACGGCCAGAACAAATACCAAAGCACCCAAAATAATCCTCTGTCTTAATTTTCTTTTTTCCTGTCTGGACATCTCTTTATAGCCCATCGTTCCACCTCCTCTTGTTTTGTCCAACTTGTATTATAGCATTCCCGAGCTAAAAATAAAAACAAATCGACCCCTCAGAAGAGGCCAATTTGTTTATAAATAATCCAAAGGATTTTTTTGTTCACCATTGACAATGATTTCAAAATGCAAATGAGGCCCTGTCACCCTGCCAGTGGTCCCAACTTTTCCAATCAGCTGACCTCTTTCCACATATTCACCACTACTTACATTGATTTCAGAAAGATGACCATACCGAGTGATTACACCTTCATCATGCTGAATATCCACACATTTTCCATAACCAGAATACCAGGTAGCTCGAACCACCTTACCTGAAGCAGAGGCTGCCACAGGATCACCTGTATTGCCGCTGATATCAATCCCTGTATGCATACGCCCACTCCGCATGCCAAAAGGAGAATTCAAAGACCCCACTTTAGGCCATCCTAAGCTGCTGGATCCTCCTGCCCGAGAAGCCAATAAAAATTTTGATCCTTTTGCTACGATTTGATTTTGGGGTTCTTCCAAAGTATCTTCTTTGATAATCTTACGATCCACCATGACCCCATTGCGTTGGGTAATCTCATAGGTAATGGCCTTTTGCCCCATTTTCCCCTCTTGAATCACTTTTTCATCACCAAAATACAGACTATTATCCCTTATCTCTTCTACAGCATAAGCCACCTGTTGGATATCGGTTTGTTTTGTCGTAGCCAAAACATTCACAACAGGTTCCACTGTATTTAGGGCAACAATCTCTCCTACTTTGAGACTTTCGGAGGAAAGGTCGGGATTTAAAGCCAATAGTTGCTCTACTGACATATCTGCCTCACTGGCAATATTCCAAAGGGTATCACCTTCTTGTATACAATGGGTTTGTGGTTTGTCACAATCTGCTTGTAAAATCTCTAATCCCTTACGTTGATCAACCAATTCATTAAAATTAACTTCCATTTCCTTCACAGAAACATCTTCTTCAAAGGAAACATTTGTATTCGGCCCTGCATAGGGTTCTTTTAATTTCGCAATAAGTGAATTCGCTTCCTCTTTATCACGCAATACCAATTTCACATCATGATCCACCAACAAAACAGCTCCAGTGGTAATAAAAGATAAATCTTTTCCTAATACATTCTTCAAGTCATTTCCTTGTAAACGTGTATTGTTTTCTGGATATACTTGAACAATTTTAACCCCTGGCGCAATATCCACTGGTTTTTCTAATTTCTGAGATTTTTCAGCCGCTAATTCCCGTAAAAGCATACGAGTTTCAGCAGGGTTGCTTACTTGCGCCACCGTTTTGCCATTGACTTGAACCGCCCACACTTTATACTCATTTTCCACTACACCACATACCACCATAATCAATACGGTATAAAATGCTATGGAAATAATAAAAGCAGGTTCCATAGGTTTACGTATTACAGACAAAAACCTATTAATGAATTTTTGTTGTTTCCCTATTTTAAAGGGCAAAGGCATCACCTCTTCATTTTTTATCATCAATTGGTCAATCAATTATTTAATAACCTTTTAGGCCATTAATTCCATACATGCTATGGAAACGCACCGACAAACAAATTTATTATACCATAAGCAATAGCCTTAAAGAAAACCTTATATCATGCAAATATCCCAATATATAAGTTTATCAACTTGGTATATGCCCCTTCCCTTATATTTCACTAAACATATTGTCCATTGCTCTGGATTCCCTCAAAATATAGCCTTAAAGAAAAAATAAGGGCCAATGGCCCGTAGCATCCTCCTTTACGATTCAGATGCAACTGTTTTCATATAAAGAGCACATTCTATTCTCCTTTTCATTAACTTACAAGCAAAGGGATTAGGTTTTAGGATATCCCCGCCAAAAGCCCAAGCAGCTGCGTGACAACCTCCACTGCAATAATATTTTGCCCAACATTTTTGACAATCCTCTTTGGCATAAACATGAGATTGGGCAAAATAGGAACGAATATCCTCACGCAGGATCCCCTGGGAAACATTCCCTACTATAAATTCCTTTTGACCTACAAACTGATGACAAGGATACAAATCTCCCTGGGGATCCACGGCAAAATATTCAACTCCAGCATTGCATCCTGTTAATCTTTTCGGTAAGCATGGTCCACCGGATAGATCCAGATTAAAATGAAAAAAATGAAATTCCTTTTCTGTGCCTTTTCTTTCTAGCATAATATCAGCTAACCGAACATATTCCCGCATAATGTTGGGCAAATGTTCATCCTGTAAAGCATATTCATCCTCTGAAGAAGCAATCACTGGTTCAATTGATACTTCTTTGAATCCCAAGTCTACTAAATGCAATACATCAGCAGTGAAATCCAAATTGTGGTTGGTATATGTGCCCCGCACATAATATTTTTGATAATTTCTTGTATTTAAAAATTCTTTGATTTTTTTCACAACCAAAGCATATGAATCAGCACCACCTACCAAAGGACGCATGGCATTATGTACTGCAGGTCGACCATCTATACTCAATACCACATTCATATCTTGTTGGTTTAAAAAATGAGCAACTTCTTGATTCAAAAGCAAAGCATTGGTGGTTAAAGTAAAACTAATTTCTTTCCCATAGTCAACGGCCCGTTTTTTCCCATACTCTACCAATTGAAACATTACTTTTTGATTCAATAAGGGCTCTCCCCCAAAAAAATCAACTTCTACATGTTGACGGGAACCAGAATTTTTAAACAAAAGTTCAAGGGCATCTCGTCCCACTTCAACAGACATAAATCCTGCTTGACCACCAAATTTCCCTTGGCCAGCAAAACAATAACGACACCCCAAATTACAATCATGAGCCAAATGGAGACAAAGAGCTTTCATCATTTTCTGTTCAACTGGTTCATATACGCCAGCCAAAGGATCAGCACTGAATAACAAATCCCTTTCCACCAAAGCATCCAACTCATCTAAGGTTTCTTCTATTTCTGTCGGATGATAAGACAAGGCATATTTTCGGATTAATTCTTGCCGGTTGTATGATAAATAATCATCCACTAAGTCCCAGGCCAATGGATCAAATCTGTATACAGAACCACTATGTACATCCAACACCATCAAGACATCATTGATGTTAAATTTATGGATCATCATTTCACCCCAAATGAAAAACCCAACCCCATTGGATTAGGTTTTTTTCTGTTTCTATTTATTTTCTTTGATGCAAGCCTGATTGCCAACAGTACAAGAAGTTTTGCAAGCAGACTGACAAGAAGTCTGACATTCACCACAACCTCGACCTTGTACTGTGGCCTTTAGGTTGCCTTGATTCACTATATGAATATGTTTCCCCAACTTGTACGCCTCCTTCATTTTTGTCCATTATTCATTATATCTAAGGATTTCCATCTGTGCAATCATTTTATCATAAAGAAAGATACTATCATAATAAAGAAAAATGGTTTTACAACTTATCCATTATTTTTAGGCTATTTAAGGCCACAGCCAATACGAACCATTTTTGAGCCAGATCATCAGGATTATGTCTTTCTGTAATTAATCCTATATCCAAAGCTTTTTCCATAATCTCCAGCTTCCATGGTTCCACAGGCTCTTGGGCTGCAAAAAAGTCCTCTTTCATATCATTCAAATCCACCTTTCCCAAAATGCCATCAATCTCACCTGTATTACTATATTGCCAACAAACCCAGGTTGGCCATGCTGTTTTTGATGGTTCTCTCGCCCCATATTGGGCAATCCATAAAGGCCAATTGGTAAAAGAGTTCCCCAATACTGTATTGGCATAGTCAAGATACGTATAAATTAACGGACGTTTTTGGGTTAAAGATTCTACTTCCTGCAACCATTCTCGGGTATGGGAAACCACCATTGAGACATTGTCGCTATGCTCCTCCACATCACATACCAACCAATCAGCAGTGATATCCTTAATGGTGGAAACAAAATGCCTGGCCTGTGTTAAAGGATTAACATCACCAACACTTAAAAAATGATACAATCCTATTTTCAGACCCACCATTTTGGCCCCAGATACATTGCTTTGCAATCTTGGATCAACATAGGATTGGCCTTCTGTGGCTTTGATAAAAGCAAATTTTATACCAGCGTCAGCTACTTTGGGCCAATTGATTTCTCCCTGCCAATTGGATACATCAATACCTTGGATCATTATATCACCCATTCTTTTTTTGCTACTACCAATCCTATGAAATTTTTCTTTTCTTTATGTTTATTTTAAAATCTCATAGCTTATATTTTTAATAGTTCATATTAAAAAAGCTTCTAAAATTAAGAACCAGTAAATAGTATAAAAATGTAAAATAACGATAAAAACCTATATTAGGATAGCTTATTTAGATTATTTTAAATTTTTTTAATTATATGTACTAAAGTGCTTAATCCCTTACAGACTGCCCAAATTAGTCATGTACTTACAAAAATATTAATAATACAAAATTAATTGCGTGTATATATGACAAAAATCCTTAAATTTTTTAAAATATGTAGTATAATATATATAAAAGAAGGCTCTGTAAAGTAAACATGAAAGATAGAAGTGGAAAGAAGAGCAACCGTTAATAAAAGATGATGTTTTATAAGGAGGTACCTGGGTTTGTGCTGAAACATTGTACCAGAAGGGCTGACGGTCCTCAACTTTCATTTAACTTTACAATGCCTAAAAGAAAGAAAGGAGGTTAAAGAAATGACAACAGGATTAAAAGTTTGGCTTTGGATTATTTTTATTTTAAGTATTATAGGTTGTATTCTAAACATTATCGCTGCTATTGCAATACCAGTGAATTGGCTAATGGTAATTGGTGGTTTATGTATTGTTGTTGGAAGTGCAATTATATTATTCCAAATTAAAAAGCTAGGATTCTATTTTATTTGTCTTGCTGCAGTCATTTCATTCATTGGAAATATTGTCATTGGTTCCTATAGCATCATTGCAGCTTTAATCGGAGCGATTATTGTTCCTCTCATCACTTATCTTCTCATGAAAAAAAATTGGACTCAATTTTCTTAAATCCTAATATAGGAAAAAGTATTTTGCTACTTTTTCCTATATTTCTAATAAAAGAGTGCCAATTTGTGGGTAAATTTTTTATTTCCATCTCATGCAACCAGATAAATGTGCCGATCTTATGGATAGCACATCCAATCAAAATTTTTAGAGCAAACTGCCTTCCTCTTTTTAATCCTTTCTATCCTCAAGATGCATCCTTAACAGCTAAACAAAATCCGAATGTATAATTTGATTACAATATTTTGGATATACCTCTTAGCAAAGAATATTAGAATTTTACCCTATTAATCACTTGATTTCATTTTCATTTTTATCAACAGGTTTCAAAAAAACTTTACGGGTGCAAATCCTGTCCAATAAAGCATCACTATGGGATACTATCAATAATCCAATACCCCGTTGGTGGATTTCTTTTAAAAGAAAATTCCATATTTGACTTTGGGTAATCAAATCCAACATTGTGGTTATCTCATCTGTTAAGATAAATTTAGTTCTTTTGCCCAATGCCCGGGCGATACAAAAACGCTGTAACTCGCCACCGGATAATTCATGGGGAAAGCGATTGAGCCATTGGGATTCTATCCCAAGCTCTTGCAGAATCCGGGGCTCAACACAATCACCTTCTGCCAATGTTTCCCGCATTTTTAAGCGAGGATTGACAGCCTCCTCAGGATGCTGAAAAATCAATTGTACAGGACAATAATGTTTGTATGAGGCCAGGGGCTTATTATCCAAGGTAACCTCACCCATTTGGGGGCAAAGATAACCAGCTAAAATTTTACAAATTGTGGTTTTCCCATAGCCACTGGGTGCCACAAGACCTACCCTTTCTTGGGTTTCTATGGATATATGAAAGTCCTTTAAAATGGGGCTATTTTTTTTTTGGTAAGCAAAGTATATATGATTTGCTTTTACAATCATGATTCACTCCTCATACTGCATGGATGCAACGCACAGTCCCACAACGCAAAAGCCGAACAGGAATGTCCCCTTTACACGCAACGGAAAATTGATCGCAACGGGGCCCAAAGGGACACCCCTGGGGCATATTTTGGGCATAAGGCTGATTCCCTGGATGGGGCTGAAAACCATTTTGAGGCAATGCCCGCCACAAGGCTTTGGTATATGGATGGCGCAAAGTTTCCTCTTTCTCAAAATCTGAAACCAATGCCTCCTCCACCATGGTACCAGCATAAAAAACTGCAATCCGATCTGCTACTTCAAAGGCCAGTTCCATATCATGGGTAATCAGAAGCACTCCCACTCCTTGATTGGCTAAAGCCCTAAAATAGGATAAGGTCTTTTTTGCCACTTCAATATGCAATCCAGGGGTAGGTTCATCAGCAACAATCAATGCTGGATTCCCTAACACTGCTGTGGATATAAGTACTCTTCTGGACATGCCGCCGGACAGTTCAAAGGGATATAAATTTTCTACTTTTT
>CATZDY010000114.1 GCA_958417755.1 uncultured Peptococcaceae bacterium | reverse complement strand
GGCCAAAGTTTTTATCTCTTGCATATTAAAACTAGCCCTGATCTTCCAAAATTGATTCATACACCCAAAATGAGGAGCTTATTAATTATTTATTAGAAGAAGCAATTCGTAACTTACAAAACTTAAAAAACAAAAAAATGCTTCATTTTTCTATAGAAAGCAATTCTCACCATTTTACTATACAAATGGCTTTTGTATATAATAAAAATTCAACGGAAAATTTCTTAAATAGTTTATTTCAACCATCTAAATCAATTAATAAATTGGATTTTGCCATTATCAAAGAACTAGTATCCCCTTATCATGGTTCTATTATATAATAAACAAGCATTTAATTTTTTTATTTTTATACGCTTTCCCTTGCCTCATATTTATCAAAAAAAATAGATTTCATGACTTCTTTTCTATTATTTTCTAATATTCAGATGTACTTATATCTATTTTTTATGATTAGAAAGAAAACATAAATAATGATTTCAAATCTTTTATTGATATTGGTGGAATGCATATGTCTTTCTTTTGGATTGTATTTGAAATATTTATAAATGGATATGAAGCTGCTTATTCTATGTCATTTCCCACATTAAAACTGGGGTTAAAAAAATGGGTTAAAAAACACTATATCATTTATTATTGGTTTTTTCTTACAATTATTTTCTCACTTATTAACTTTTTGACGGATTTCCATCTAATTTCCATGTATGCCTTTCTTATTCCTGTTATTGTTTATTTATTTGTTTTTATTAAAGGAAGCATATGGTTACGCTTTTTATGGTTTTTTTTGGCTTATTTAATAATTATCTCAACAGATATTTTGGTTATTTCTGTTTATACCAATATCAATCATGTGTCCCAAGCTATGATTTTTCAAGAAAATATATATCGTCTACAGATTGTTTTGATTAGTAAGCCTATTACCCTATTTTTATGGTACCTTTTTATGTGGAATCAATTTTTTCAGA
This sequence comes from uncultured Peptococcaceae bacterium, assembly GCA_958417755.1. Classification (GTDB taxonomy): domain Bacteria; phylum Bacillota; class Desulfotomaculia; order Desulfotomaculales; family Desulfocucumaceae; genus CATZDY01. The sequence goes on along the minus strand of CATZDY010000114.1, from coordinate 7,373 downwards.
ATATTTCAGATAATCTTAAAAGATTCTTTTTGGTTATCAATCTTTTTTCTTTTGCCATTTGTGCCCTAATTTTATTGTTATATCCTTTTAGCAGTAAATATTTTCAATTTTTTCTCCATTGGTTTCCGTTCTTCTTCCTCATATTGAATCTTGGCAATCTCATCTATTACAAAATGTTACAAGATCAATATAAACATTTTTCATGGGATTCATTTTTAACATCCGCCTTTGCTTACTTATATAAAACCCCTACGGAAATCAAGATACAACCAGGCGAGCAGCAATGGCAAACCACTCTTTCTTACAAAAATCTCATCAGCTATTATTGGAATCAATTGCTGCACAACCAAAGGTTACAACAACTAGTTCGCAAAAACACCATGTTGCTCATCATCCTTACCATACTATGCATAGGAATTGTAGTTTTATTTTCCTTTCTACATCCCTTGACCGATAGAAAAGAAATTTATCTCCTTTTCTTCTTAGCTACAATGCTATTGCTAGCCAATCTTTTACACTTTATTTTTCTTAGGCGCATTGAAACCGTATATAAAAAGAATCAGGAACAACAGGCCCAACAATTAAAAGATTTTTACCAATTGGATTTACTAACTACTTATGAAAATCTACGTAGCTTCCGCCAAACATTGCTACAGCAGATACAAAGCATTTGGCGTACTAAAAAACAGAAGGCTTCCTCACATTGGCGCAAGCAACTGGATTATTTTACCCAAATCAATCAACAATTACAACAACTTTACTTTACTGGGAATGATCTGATTGATCTTGCCATTGCCGTAAAACAAGCTTTGGCTTACCAAATATGGCCTTACCATGCGATTAGATATTGACCCTACTTTTCCCAATACTTTATTGGTTACAGATCTCACCATCATTGTAGATACCTTGTTACATAATGCCATTACCATCTTGCAAGGAATAAAGGAACCATATTTTGAAAAATCCTTTATCTTTTCCTGGAAGCTTACAAGCCCTTATTTAACAATAAAAATCATCTATGTATACAACAATAAACCAAAACGAAATCCCTTTTACTTTCTGCCTTATCACCAACAAACTGTACAAAAAATAAAACTTGGGATTAGCGCTGTGCAAGATATTGTCCAACAAAATCATGGATCCATTACCCTTCAAAACAAACAACAATCATTTTCTGTAATCATTCAATTGCCTTGTACAAAATAAACATATTTTTTAAATCATTGTAGAAATGGATGGTAGAATCCTATGTCCCCTTTTTGGATTATCTTAGAAATACTACTCAATGGTTTTGATGCTGCTTATTTGATGTCTTTTCCCACTGTAAAGTTAGGGGCACATCAGTGGGTCCGTAAGAGCTATATTGTTTGTTTTTGGATTTTTCTCACAGCAGTTTATTCAGTCATAAATTTTTCCACTGCTTTTAGCTTTATTTCCATGCAGGTTTTTATGCTTCCCATGATATTCTATCTACTTATTTTTATTAAGGGAAAAATATGGATACGTTTTTTATGGTTCTTTTTTGCCTACATGCTTATCATTACCAGTGATACTTTGATATTATCTATTTATGCAAACTTATGTCAAATCCCTGAGGAGCTCTTTTCTCAACAAAATATATATCGGTTAAACTTTATTCTAATGTGTAAACCTATTACCATAATCTATTGGTATCTTTTGCTTCGCAACCCTCGTCTCCAAGCTATCACCCATCAAAATACAACCTTCTTTTTTGTGGCTAGCTTCTTTTGTTTCGCTGTCGCTGCATTGATACTTTTTTTCTGCCCTATGGAAACCGAATACATTCAATTTTCCCTTCATTGGTTCCCTTTTTTTTTCTTGGTTCTAACTTTGGGCAATTTCATTTACTTGCAAACCTTAAAGGATAAATATAAAAACATGTCTTGGGATACTTATCTGACTTCAGCCTTTGCCTATTTATATAAAACCCCCCAAGAATGGACCATCCAACCAGATAACCAGCAGTGGCAAACCACTGTTTCATACAAATCCATCATTGCCTATTATTGGAACCAGCTGCTACACAATCAAAAATTGCAGCAATTGCTCTGTAAAAGCAGGATTTTTTTTATTGTCTTCACCATTTTAGGCCTTGGTTTCATACTCCTATTTCCTATCATATATCCTTTATCCAATTTACATATAACTTTTTTGCTTTTTTTCTTTGCTTTTGTATTATTTCTAGCCAATCTATTATACTTCATTTCTTTTAAGCGGATTGAAACTGCCCATCAAAAACGTATGCAAATACAAGCCCAGGAGATGGAAGAATCTTACCATAAAGATTTATTGTATACCTATGAAAATCTACGCCTTTTCCGCCAAAAATTATTGCAACAACTGCATACCATCTGGCGTACGGAAAAGGAAAACTCTTCTTACTGGCGCAAACAATTGGATTGTTTCACCCAAATCAACCAGCAATTGAAGCAATTGGATTATACAGGAAATGAATTGGTGGATATTACCCTGGCAATGAAAAAGGAACTGGCCGCCCAGTACGGTATTGCCATTCATTTGGATATAGCCCCTTTCTTTCCTGAAGCCATTTCTGTTACAGATATGACCATTCTTGTGGACAATCTGTTGGATGATGCCATTCATGTTCTGCAAAACATGAAGCCCCCTTCTATCAAAAAAGAGCTTTCCTTCTCCTGGCAGCCCTCTGATTCTCATTTAAACCTTCAACTGATTTATACCTATGATCATCAAAAACGCAAGTTTTATTTCTTACAACAAAAAAACCTGTTGCAAACAAGCAAACTGGGCTTTATAACCATCAAAGATATTGTCAACAAATACCACGGGTCCATTGCTTTGCAAAACTCGCAACAAACCTTAGCGATTGTCATGCAATTGCCTTTATCAAATGATAAAAAGTAACCACATTGGTTCACACCCACAGGTCGAGGGGGACATGTCCATAGGTAAATTGCTACGCCTCTCCTATCTTCATTGGTTGGATTCGTCAGGAAGCGACATTTTTACCTCCTTGCCTGGGTCCGGGGGCCATGCTACAATGGGAATACATCTTCCGACAAGAGAGATTTGCAATGGTCGCCTGTTATCAAATCTCTCTTTTTTTTATGCTTTTCTTAAACCAGCATTTTTAATGGCTTTTAGCTTTTTCTTTAGAAAGCAAATTATTACCTTGCGGGTCCTATGGTTTTGCGGTATAATGGAGCTCATCTTTATATCATAGAAAAGAGGCTGTCATGAAACTGGCATTTTTATTGTAAAACCGTTTAAGCTATTTGTAATAATCCTATCATAGGGCTTTGGTTGCATGAAGCTTTTTAAAAAACGGGAAATGCCAGTTTTTGCTTGGATTATCATAAGGGCAAGAAAACCTTGTTCTTTTTCTATTTTCCTGTTGAAAAGCGTAAAATCATAGCCCACAGGGTAAGATTTTACGCTTTTTTATTTTCAGGAGGGATACGATGAAACAAGAAACCCCTTGGGTTTATAAAGCAAGTATTTTTTTGTGCAGCCAGCTGATTTCTTTGTTTGGCTCATCTACTGTAGGTTTTGTCATCATTTGGTATATTACCCTGGAAACATCCTCCGGCAGTTTCATGACCATTGCCATTTTATGCTCTTTTTTACCCCAAGTCTTGATTTCTTTGTTTGCCGGGGTATGGGCGGATCGTTATAATCGCAAACTGCTGATTATTTGCTCGGATTCCTTTATTGCCCTGGCCACCTTAGGATTGGTGCTGGTCTTTATCAGTGGCGTACAATCCTATACCTTGCTTTTTGTGGTGGCTTGCATCCGCTCCATTGGCACGGGTATCCAAACCCCGGCGGTCAATGCTTTATTGCCCCAAATCGTGCCTGTGGAAAAGCTGACCAGGGTCAATGGTATAAACAATGCTTTGCAATCTGCTTTATTGCTTCTTTCCCCTGCCTTTGGGGGACTTTTGTTAGGTACTGTGGGCTTTTCCTATGCCCTTTTGGTGGATGTTATCACAGCGTCCATGTCTGTGGGCATCATGAGCTTTTTGCCGGTTTCCAAACCCTCTGCTCCCCAAAAACCTCTTTCTGCCATGGAGGAATTGAAAAACGGCCTTTCTTATGCCCAAGCCCATCCCTTTATTGGCAAGCTCTTGGTGTTTTATGCCTTGTTTTTCTTTCTCATTACCCCAGCAGCTTTTTTAACCCCCATTATGATTGAGCGCAGCTTTGGTCCAGAAATTTGGCGGCTTACGGCCAATGAAATTTCTTGGACCGTGGGCTCCATGATTGGTGGCATTATCATTTCCCTTTGGGGGGGCTATCAAAACAGGTTTACCACCATGGCCTTGTCTTCCATTGGCTTTGGGGTTACCTTTGCTTTGCTGGGAATGGCTAGCCACTTTTATCTTTATTTGGCCATTATGTTGATATCCGGCATATTCATGCCCTTTTTTAGCACCGCAGAAACCGTACTACTCCAGGAAAGTGTAGCGCCCCATATGTTGGGCCGCGTATTTTCTTTGGTCCAAATCATTGCTGCCTCTGCCATGCCCTTGGGCATGGTAGTCTTCGGCCCCTTGGGGGATCTCATTCAAATTGAATATATTTTAATTGGCACTGGTATTTGCCTGATTTTCCTGAGCTTTTATATTTTCCGTTGCAAGGAACAGGCCGGGATTTGAAAAAAATAAAGGTATTGTTAGGTGCATTATAGAGAAATACGTAAGTGGTAGAAGAAAAATATTCTGCTTGCCTGCATTTCTTTGTTCATAATTGATTAAGAGGGCTGCTGCCCATAGGCCAGCAGCTTTTTTCACACTTTGCACGGCAGCATTTGGGAAAATACCTATTTCTCTGATTTAAAAAGATTTTCAACCGATTTTCCTTATATCATGGAAATATCATTGAATCACCACAGTATAGGCATTTTACCTTACTGACCCTTGTTTTTCTTCATCTACTATGATTGGACCCTATCATAAACAGCTTGATTGAGAAAATAAGAAACCCTGGCACATAGCAAGCCAGGGCTCTTATTCAGAATATCTTGTTAGATTCCCTTATTTTTTTGTAATTGAATGGATTTTATTTTTTCTAATGTTAAACCTGTTAATGTCATAATCTCAGCCATACTCATATCCAAAGCCAAAGCTTTTCTTGCAACTGCCTCTTTTTCTTTTTCTATCCCTTCTTCTCTGGCAGTTTTAATTTGCGTGTTATAATCCATCAAGGCCATTTGTCTGCGTAAATAAGCATGCCGCTTTTCTTCATCCATTTGAATTGCTTTCAATCCTTTTATTGCATCCTCAATGCCAGCATCTTTTTTTCCTAGCATTTCCATCTCCTCTCGCTTTTTGCATTGATAAATCTGGCCCACAATAACAAAGGATCTTCTTTATCTTTTATATTTTCAGGTATTTTTTTAAGCTCTAGCACATGGAATTCTAACATATCAGTATAAAGGAGCCCTGTTTTATCTTCCCTAAGATGAAACAAAGTATAATATTCTGGATTTTCCTTTTTGGAAAATAGATGAAAGTCAAGAATGCTGATATGAATGCATTTTTTAAAATCATCATATAGATTCCCTTCTTTTGCCTGGTCTGTAAACTGACGACAGTTATAATACAAAGAACAATTGCCCCAATAAGGAAATGGTGCAATTTGCATTTCAATATTCACTTCCATATTGTTGTTTAAAGCCAAGCATACATCCAAAATACTGAGTTTATCATTTTCATGCCTTTTGTCTAAATGCGGATCCTTCACAACTACACTTTTCATTTCTTCCCCTGCTATCTTTAGCAATGCGGATAAAAAGCTTTTGATGACTTTCTCCCGCTTCATGATTTCCTGAAACGAATAATCTATTTTAGGTGAAATGAATATATTTGGTTCAGTCATTGCTTGGGGACTCCTTAATTTTCCTATTTATTAATGTATAAATGTAATCTTTTTATCTTTCAAGAGCATTATTTTGTCACTCAAGTATCACAAGGATGTTGACAATAAACGTATGCCTTTATCAAGGGCAAGTCTGCAACCATTCGATTGATCTGCGATTCATTTGCTTTATCCATCAAAAAAGAGCTGCAAGCTTGCAGCCCTTTTTTGTCTATTATGTTCCTTAGCTCATTCTTTTGCTTGCTCCAGCTTTTGGTTTTCTGCGACTGATTCTTCTCTTTTTAAAAGCCCGCAGGCCATGCTGTCCACCAAAGCCTTCCAACTGGCTTCAATGATATTTTCGGATACCCCCACTGTGCCCCAGGTATGATTTCCGTCACCGCTTTCAATGAGCACCCGCACCACAGCCCCGGTGCCGTCCTTTTCATCCAGCACCCGCACCTTGTAGTCAATCAATTGCATGGACCGAATGTCAGGATAAAATTCTTCTAAGGCTTTGCGCAGAGCATTATCCAAAGCATTCACCGGACCGTTTCCTTCTGCAGCAGTATGAACCACCCGCTCCCCTACACTCATTTTAATCACTGCTTCCGTACGTACCCGGCTATTTTCATGAAACTCCACAATGATACGCAAGCTTTCCAAGGTAAAAGGTTCTTGATAATTCTGCTTTAATTTTCGCAACAACAGTTCAAAGGAACCCTCTGCCCCTTCGAACTGATAGCCTTGGTTTTCCAATTCCTTAATCTGCTCCAACACCTGACGACTGTCTTCCTTTTGCAAGGATAAATCCAAATTCATTTCATTGTATTTATACAGCATGTTGGAGAGTCCGCTCAGCTCTGATACCAACACCCGACGGCTGTTCCCCACTAATTCAGGCTGGATATGTTCATAAGTACCCGGATTTTTCATGATAGCACTGACATGAATCCCGCCTTTATGGGCAAAGGCACTGCTTCCCACAAAGGGCTGACTGGAAATGGGGTGTAGATTGGCCACTTCACTGACAAAACGGGATAGGGCTGTTAAATTGCTTAACTGTTCTTGGGGCAATGTGGGAATCTTGTACTTAAAGGCCAGGTTCGCAATCACAGAACAAAGGTTCACATTCCCGCAACGTTCACCGTATCCGTTGATGGTTCCCTGCACTTGGGTAACCCCAGCTTCCACAGCCATCAGGCTATTGGCTACAGCCAATTCTCCGTCATTGTGGCAATGGATGCCCAGGGGCATGTCCAATTCCCTAAGGCATAGGGCCACCACATCTTTGATTCTACCAGGCAAAGAACCGCCATTGGTATCGCAAAGAACCAGCCGATCAGCGCCCCCTTCTTTGGCAGCTCGCAATACGGCTAAGGCATAGCTTTCATTGGCTGTAAATCCGTCAAAAAAATGTTCAGCATCAAAAATCACGGTCAGCCCTTGGCGCTTCAAATAGGCCACAGAATCCTGCACCATGGCTAAATTTTCTTCCAAAGTGGTGCCCAACG
>CATZDY010000113.1 GCA_958417755.1 uncultured Peptococcaceae bacterium | reverse complement strand
TGGTTTGGGCAAATTTTCTAAGTTTTGGGTCAGCTGCACAAGCATTTAATGTATATGGCGCATGGGCGAGAAGGGGGGTAAAATGATTTTGTTCCAGGCACATTTGAAGGTCATTGATATCTTGCAGATTGATTGCCTTTGCCTTGCTTCCCCGGGGATTGCGGGTAAAATATTGGAATGTATTGGCTCCTATCAAAAGAGCATCTAATCCCATTTTTTTATATCCTTTTGCCATGGATAAATGGCAACCGATTTTCAACATCCTTAAGTCTCCCTTTCCTGTCAATCATGTTGTGGTTTGAAGATTATCATGATTGATAATATGATGTTTTATACAAATGTTTAGCAAAAAGCTAGATACCATATTTAGATTAAAGCATAAATGATATCTTTTACAATATATATAGAAATATTGATTTCTTGTTGTTTATAAAATATTTTAAAAACAAAATAAATTTTTGTTAGGAACATCAAACAGCTATCTTTTTATTTGATAACAGATAATGATATGGGATTTTTTATCCAACAGTATATAACAAATGATACAGTGGATTCACCTGAAATGAGATATTCATTATTTTTATCACTAGGGGGGATGCATGTAGAATTTTCTTGCATCATAAAGAAGGATGAATTATATCTGTTTTTCAGTTATAAAAAAGTGTTGTTTGATAGAATTTAGTAGCCTTTTCCATATGATTTAGAAAAAATTGTTTTTCTTGCACATGCATTGTTGGGTAATATGGTTTTTAGATAATCTGAAACAATGTATATCTTACTAGATAGCATCCTTTGTTATGGTTAAAGTATAGGATTTATGTATAGGTGTTTCCATAAAAACTTATAACATTGATAATAAAATCATATTCATACACTTATTTTTCATTATATGATATACATTCTAACTTAGTAAGTTTTTTATACTGAACGCTGCTGCAATAAGAAAGGGAAAGCTTTCAATGTACAATGTACACAGTATTCATATAAAATGATAAAAAATTTAGATTTTTCGTCCATATCTATGTCGAAATAAAAAGGTAAACGAAGAAACAATGCCTAATTATTAATAGATTGAGATATTTTCTTTGTATGCATAAGGAGGAAAGCAAATGACTCGTAAGAAAAAAACAATGGATGGCAATAATGCAGCCGCCCATGTGGCCTATGCTTTTGTGGATCTTGCCGCCATTTATCCCATTACCCCTTCTTCTGTGATGGCAGAAGTAGCTGACCAATGGTCAGCCAGTGGGCGCAAAAATATCTTTGGACAACGGGTAAAAGTAGTGGAAATGCAATCTGAAGGTGGCGCAGCAGGCACTGTCCACGGTTCTTTGGCTGCTGGTGCCTTGACCACTACTTTCACAGCATCCCAAGGATTGTTATTGATGATTCCCAATATGTATAAAATTGCTGGAGAATTGCTTCCCGGTGTGATACATTGTTCTGCCCGGGCCTTGGCTACCCATGCTCTTTCTATTTTTGGCGATCATTCAGATATCTATGCTTGTCGCCAAACAGGTTTTGCCATGTTGGCTACCAGCAATGTACAGGAAGTCATGGACTTGGCTGCTGTGGCCCATTTGGCTGCTATTCAGGGAAGAGTTCCATTTTTGCATTTCTTTGACGGCTTTAGAACTTCCCATGAAATTCAAAAAATAGACATTTGGGATTATGAAGATTTGGCTGATATGGTGGATATGGACGCTGTGGCTGCTTACCGCAAACGTTCTTTGAATCCAGAACATCCGGTCCTGCGGGGCTCAGCCCAAAACCCTGATGTGTTCTTCCAGGCCAAAGAAGCCAATAATACTTATTATGATGCGATTCCTGGCATTGTGGAAAGCTATATGCAAAAAGTCAATGAAAAAATTGGCACAAACTATGGTTTGTTTAATTATTATGGGGATCCCAATGCAGAACATATTCTCATTGCCATGGGGTCTGCCTGTGAAACAGCAGCTGAAACAGTGGATTATCTGAATTCTATTGGCAAAAAAGTTGGTGTGGTGAAGGTTCATTTATATCGTCCTTTCTCTGTACAGCATTTGCTGGCCGTAATCCCTGCTTCAGCAAAAACCATCACTGTATTGGATCGTACCAAAGAGCCCGGTTCAGTGGGTGAACCTTTGTATTTGGACGTTGCTTTGGCCTTGCGGGATTCCGCGTTCCATGCCCTTCCTCTATTTTCCGGACGTTATGGCTTGGGTTCCAAAGATACCACCCCAGGGCAAATTGCTGCTGTTTTTGAAAATGCTGAAAATCAAACCAAAAAGCGCTTTACCATTGGGATTCGTGATGATGTAACAAACCTTTCTTTGGAAACCAAAGATATTCCGGATACCACACCTGCGGGCACAACCAGTTGTAAATTCTGGGGTCTTGGCGCAGACGGTACTGTAGGGGCCAATAAGAATTCTATCAAAATCATTGGCGATTACACGGATATGTACGTGCAAGCTTATTTTGATTATGATTCCAAAAAATCCGGTGGTGTAACAATATCTCACCTGCGTTTTGGAAAACAACCCATACAATCTACTTATCTGATTAACAAAGCAGATTTTGTTGCTTGTCATAATCCTTCTTATATTGGCAAATATGATATGGTATCAGATATCAAACCTGGTGGCGTATTTCTGCTAAATTGTGATTGGAACATGGATGAAATTGAAGCAAGATTCCCTGGAGATGTAAAGCAGTACATTGCTCAAAATAATATTCAGCTTTATACCATTGACGGGGTTGCCATTGCCCGGGAAATTGGTTTAGGTGGTCGGATCAATACCATTTTGCAATCCGCTTTCTTTAAATTGGCCAATATCATTCCGTTGGAAGATGCTGTAAAATATATGAAGGATGCTGCCACTGCTTCTTATGGCAAAAAAGGCCAACAGATTGTGGATATGAACCATGCTGCCATTGATCGAGGCATCAGCGGGTTGGTGGAAATAAAGGTACCTGAAGCTTGGAAATCCGCATCTGGAACAACACAACCAAAAGAAATCACTGGTAAACGCCAAGATTTGCTTGATTATGTCAATGAAATCTTAGTTCCTGTTACCCTGCAAAAGGGAAATACTTTGCCTGTTTCAACTTTCCATCAATATGCGGATGGTACTGTGCCCCAGGGTTCCGCGGCTTATGAAAAACGCTGTATTGCCGTGGATATACCCAGCTGGAATCCTGAAAATTGTATTCAATGTAATTTCTGTGCTTATGTATGTCCCCATGCTGTCATTCGGCCCGTGATGATGACCGAAGCAGAAGTAAAACAAGCTCCTGCCGGTATAAAAACAGCTGAAGCCACAGGCATGCCTGGATATCAATTTGCCATGACAGTATCTGCCATGGATTGCACAGGTTGTGGTTCATGTGTAAACGTTTGTCCAGGGAAAAAGGGCAACAAAGCTTTAACAATGGAAAAATTAGAAACCCAATTGGGTGAACAAGAAATATTTGCTTATGCCCAAGATTTACCTGTAAAACCGGAAGTTTTCGATAAATTTAAAGAAACCACTGTCAAAGGAAGTCAATTCAAACAACCCTTATTGGAGTTTTCTGGAGCTTGTGCAGGGTGCGGGGAACCTCCTTATGCCAAATTGGTAACCCAGCTGTTTGGTGAACGCATGTACATTTCCAATGCCACTGGTTGTTCTTCCATTTGGGGTGGTTCTTCACCTGCAACTCCTTATACAGTAAACAAAGAAGGACGTGGACCTGCTTGGGCTAACTCTTTGTTTGAGGACAATGCGGAGTACGGTTATGGCATGTATTTGGCCCAAGCGACTTTGCGTAATCAATTGATTGAAAAGGTTAAACAATTGGCCGAAGCAAGCCAAGATGCTGGGGTAAAAGACGCTTGTGCTCAATATTTGGCCACAGTAGATGATGGAAGCCAAAATAAAATTGCCACAGAAAAATTGGTTGCTGTATTGGAAAGTGTAAATGACCAGTTGGCCCAAGAATTGTTACAAAACAAAGACTATCTTGCCAAAAAATCCATTTGGATTTTCGGTGGCGATGGTTGGGCTTATGACATTGGTTTTGGCGGATTGGATCATGTTTTGGCTTCCGGAGAAAATGTTAATATTTTGGTATTTGATACAGAAGTTTATTCCAATACTGGGGGCCAATCTTCTAAATCTACCCCCACAGGGGCTGTGGCGCAGTTTGCAGCCGCTGGAAAAGAAACCAAGAAAAAAGACCTGCCCTCCATTGCCATGAGCTATGGTTATGTGTATGTGGCTCAAGTTGCCCAGGGCGCGGATTACAATCAATGTATCAAAGCCTTTGTAGAAGCAGAAAGTTATCCTGGTCCTTCCATTATCATTGCCTATGCACCATGCATTAGCCATGGTATCAAAGGTGGTTTGGCTGTGGGCCAAACAGAACAGAAGAATGCTGTGCTGTCTGGATATTGGCATTTGTTCCGTTATGATCCTAGATTAGCCCAAGAAGGCAAGAATCCCTTTACCATGGATTCAAAAGCGCCTACCTTGGATTATCAATCCTTCATTCGGAATGAAGTACGGTACAATTCTTTGTTACGTACTTTCCCAGAAAGAGCGGATGAATTGTTCCAAAAGGCAGAAATGAGTGCCAAAGAAAAATATGAGAAACTGTTAAAAATGACTCAACAATAAATACATGCCTGCATAAACATGACCCAATAACGAACCATGGACAAAGTGCCAAAAGCATTTGTCCATGGTCGTTTTATATTCTTTGCTATTTATATGTATAAGTTTTTAAAAAGGAGTTATGAGATGGGAATTCGAGAACAACTATATCTTGCCACCATGTCTGCTGATGTGGTGGAAATGGCGCAAAAATATAATCTTGGTATTGAGTTGGATGAATTTTGTACTGCTTATAATATGGATGGAGAGGATTTCAAACATTGGGATGCCGTGGCTCGCAGGCATTTGGCTGTTGCTTCAAGACACATTTTTCATGGGCCTTATAGTGAGCTTTTTCCAGCAGCCATTGATCCTTTGGCTTTATCATTGGCAAGACATCGTTTTCAGCAAGCATATACATTGGCTGAGCAATATGGGATTCGTCACATGGTAGTACATACAGGATATGTACCTATTTTGTACTTTAAAGAGTGGTTTTTAGAACGATCTATTTTGTTTTGGCAAGAATTTATTGCCGATAAACCTGATTTTTTTATATTCATAGAAAATGCTTTAGAGGACGAACCTTATTTGTTAGCCAACTTAATTCAAGGAATTAACAATGAGCAAATCAAGGCCTGCTTGGATGTGGGACATGCTTATTGTAATAGCAAATTACCTATGTCAGAATGGTTGGATGTATTATGTCCTGTATTGGGCCATACCCATTTGCATAACAATGATAAATCCCATGACTTGCACAGTCCTTTGAATGAAGGGGATATTGATATCATAGCATTGATCCATACCATCAATGCCCGGGCGCCCCATGCTACCTTTACCATTGAAAATCGTCAATGTCAAACTTCATTGCAATGGCTTGAGGAAAACCATATGCTATAAATGAATTAAGAAATAAGTAATAAATGGATGAGAAAATAGTTTTTATTGTTTTGATGGCACAATGCGCTATAAGAATAGTGAAGGCGAGTCTTTTAAGATAATGAGGCACGTCTTTTTTATCTGAACTGTTTATTACATGTTTTGTAGTAATAAAGCGTGAAACTTTGCTTTTGTTATAAAGTAATCTAATCCTAACTGATGATTACAACTATTTATTTGTCAAGGCATTGCCTGCAAGATGGAAAACATGATATAGTGGAAAACGGAAATTATCAGAATGTTTTTGGTGTGATAATGGTTGGGTAAAATTTTCTGGGAATATTGGTGGAGGATTCTATGTTTTTAACGATACTCGTTGTTGTGATTTTGGATCAAGCAAGCAAATTTGTGGTGCAACATATGATGGAGGTCGGTCAATCCATAGCTGTTATTGATAGCATATTTCATTTTACCTATATCTTAAATTCTGGGGCAGCTTTTGGTTTATTGGCCAATCGAACTTTATTTTTTGTGGTAACCACAGTGATTGTGGTGGTGGGTTTGTTGATTTATTCCTATCGCAGCAAAAAAGGCGGTTTACAGTCCTTGGCCTTAGGATTATTGTTAGGGGGCGCTGTGGGGAATCTCTTGGATCGTTTGCGTTTTGGTCATGTGGTAGATTTTATTGACTTTCGAATTTGGCCAGTATTTAATGTTGCAGATATAGCCATCGTATTGGGGAGTATTTTGCTTATTTATGCTTTGTTAATGCAGGACAGAGAAAAATCTGAGGAGAAAGTGGATTCCCATGGTTCTTGAAAACTGTTTTATCATTGAGCAAAAAGACATAGGGCAGCGGTTGGATGTTTTTTTAGCAGGAGATAAAAGCGGTTTAAGCCGTTCCCATGTTCAGAAAATATTGGAGGATGGTTGGGTATTGGTGAATGAGACAAAGGTACGGGCCAGTTATCGTTTGAAAAATGGCGATATGGTCCGTTTGTCCATTCCTCCTCCAGTGGAAATGAAAGCTTTACCAGAAAATATTCCTTTGGATATTTATTATGAAGATGAGGATATTTTGGTGGTGAATAAGCCCCGGGGTATGGTGGTACATCCAGCTGAAGGCAATTTTCAGGGCACGTTGGTCAATGCATTGCTCCACCATTGTAAAGATTTGTCAGGTATCAATGGCGTTTTGCGTCCTGGTATTGTCCATCGTTTGGACAAAGATACTTCTGGTTTGTTGATGGTAGCAAAGAACGATGTTGCCCACCTTTCTTTGGCTGAACAATTAAGCCAAAGGCAAGTGGTAAGACGGTATTTGGCTTTGGTCCATGGCAGAGTCCAAAACCTACAGGGCAGAATAGATGCTCCTTTGGGACGGGATCCACATAATCGTCAAAAAATGGCGGTTGTTTTTGAGCATGGCAAGCAGGCTGTGACCCACTATCAGGTTAAGGCCTGTTACACCCAATATACCTATGTAACATTACGTTTGGAAACAGGAAGAACCCATCAAATCAGAGTCCATATGCGATACATTGGGCATCCAGTGGTGGGGGATCCCAAGTATGGGTTTACCCAGCATGACGACGAGCTGGAAGGCCAGTTTTTACATGCTGCAATACTGGGCTTTAGACACCCCAGAACTGGTGAATCTCTAAGTTTTGAGGCTCCCTTACCCAATATCCTCCAAAAATTTTTAGAACAATTGGAAAATATGTTGGTCAAATAAGATCATACAAAGCAAACAAAGGCAAGGCGTTTGCCCTTTCTTTTTCCTTTCATCATGCCTCGTACACACAATTTCTTTTTATCTTTTTGGATCCATTTTATATATGAGAAGTAGGTTAGGAAGATTGTCATGATATACCTATGGACATCTTTTATGGTTTATGATTAACTTTTAGTCATATTGGATGAAAGGAGCTAGCTTTTTCTTTATTTTAAAGAAAGGATTGATACAAAGAAGATACATGTGGATTTTATAATGAAAACATATATCACAAAAGAAAAAGTGGATGATGAAATGATAAAAATATTAATCGTGGAAGATGAAAAAGCAATTTCTAATTTAATTCAAGTGAATTTGACTGATGCAGGGTATCATTGTAGCTTAGCTTATGATGGAAAAACAGCTGCCAATCTGTTGGAAACAGATACATATGATTTGGTGCTATTGGACATTATGCTGCCTGAAATCAATGGATATGAACTGATGGAATATATCAAACCCATGGAAATACCGGTTATTTTTATTACAGCCAAAGCAGATGTGCTGGATCGGGTGAAAGGATTACAGCTAGGTGCTGAAGATTACATTACAAAGCCCTTTGAAATCATTGAGTTATTGGCCAGGGTTGAGGTGGTATTGCGAAGATTTCGTAAAAGCAATAAAAAGATTGAGGTTGGGGATATTGTCATTGATACGGATTCTAGACAGGTAACCAAAGGGGGAGAAATTGTTAACCTGACCATGAAAGAATATAGTTTATTGTTGCTGTTTGTCCGTAACCAAAACATTGCTTTGTTTCGGGAGATTATTTTTAAGAGAGTATGGGAGAGCGATTTTATTGGTGATAGCAGAACAGTAGACTTGCATGTGCAAAGATTGCGTAAAAAGCTGGGTTGGGAAAATAAAATAAAGTCAGTGTATAAAGTTGGGTACCGCCTGGAGGTTTAAAGGTCTTGAAATTGGTTTGGAAAATCTTTTTTACAACAATGCTACTGCTTTCCACTGTCCTATCCATTGGAGGATATGCTTTGATTTCCTATGGCTTTAAGGATTCTTTGGACAGGGAAATCAATCGCTCTTTTGAGGATTTGGTGCATATACGTTTTTTATATGAAACAGTGGCTGTAAACTTATTGGAAGAAGAGGATATGTTAACAGACCAGATGGCAAAATCCATTGCCATGCAGCTGGATGCTAACCAGTTATATCGTAACTACGACTTCTTTGTGATTGGAGAAGATTACAAACC
>CATZDY010000112.1 GCA_958417755.1 uncultured Peptococcaceae bacterium | reverse complement strand
GCATATTCTTTCTTAAAAAATCATGCTCCTTGCATTTTACATTCCCTGAACATGCGATCTATAATTTCTTGTACTGGCAAAATATCATGAAGTAAATGCACGTTTTTACCGGCAAATATAACGCCTTCCTCCACATTGCCCAACCGCGCATTATCCAAAGCTTTCATAATACAATATTGTTGTGAACAATTTTTTAAACAACCATCACAATGTTTTATATTTTTTTGATATCCTTTGATAATCTTATTGACAAAAGTATTTTTTAAAGCTCGACCAGGTAAACCCACAGGGCTGGGAATTACAACTATATCATCAGCTTTGGCTTTAAGATACATCTGTTTAAAGGATTCCGCTACATTACACTCCTGGCTCAATACGAATCTGGTGGCCATCTGTACCCCATCTGCACCCATCTTGAATACTTTACCCAATCCTTTACCATCCACAATGCCTCCAGCTGCAATTAATGGTATTTTTTTTAATACAGACCGGATGGGGGAAAGAATATCCGCTAAAGGCTGATCCGTACCCAAATGACCTCCAGCTTCATTGCCCTCTGCCACCACAGCAGCAGCCCCATATCTTTCCGCTATCATAGCCAATCGGGGTGAAGATACGATAGACACCACTGGAACGCCAGCCTCTTGGCCCCATTGAAAGATATCCCGGGAAAAACCAGCCCCAGTAAAAATCAAATCAATTTTTTCTTCCACTGCTGTTTTCACCAATTTAGCGAATTCTTTCACAGCAAACATGATATTAACGCCTACAATGCCTTTGGTTAACTTTTTTGCTTCCCTGATTTCCATTCTCAATTCTTCTGTATCCATTCCTGTAGCCCCAATCACGCCAATGCCACCGGATTCCGCCACAGCAGCAGCCAATGGGGCTGTGGATATACGCAAAGCCATGCCACCTTGGATAATTGGAAGCTTTGGCTTTAAATGCCCTATTTTTAATGTGGGTATTTTCATTGCATCATCCTCCTATTATCTTCACTGCAAATTATATAGAAGAGCTTAGCTTTTATCAATAGGTGTATAGTCATTATGATATACACAATTATATTTTTCCCAATTTAAAAAATTTTTTACTTTATTTGATATCAAACTTTGAAACACAAAATCCCCTGCAATTATGTTGAATATAATCTCATTTAATCCTAAGAATTGAAGACTTAAAATTTTTCCTCTTGCTAAAAAAGCTAATTGATTATATACAACAATATGGTGTTTTCTACTATTTCTCAAGAAAAATAAAGGAATTATCGCAACAAACCGAGTAAATATATACAACAAATAAAAACTATATCATTGCTTGGGTGAATATACTATTCTTGAAGCAAGGGTTCAATATTGGTCTTACACTTAATAAGACTCAAAATCAAAAACATGTTAATCATAGGAGAAAAATACGTGTGAAACGAATTGTGATAGCCTGCAGCAAACCAACGGAACAAGAACGTCTAAGGGCAATGCTAATGCGCAATGGATATACCGTGGTGGCAGAGGCTTCCAATGGCATGGCAGCCCTCAAATCCATACGGGTTACTTCGCCGGATATCGTTTTGTTGGAAGATCGTCTGCCAGTGGTGGATGGCATGCAAGTGGCAAAAATTCTTACAGAGGAAAATCTTGCCCCCACCATTATCATTGTATCCAAGGAAAATCTAGACTTCATCGAACGGGCCAAAGATGTAGCCACAGCCTTTATCCTGCGTCCTTATATGGAGGAACAACTGTATGCTGCCATTGAAACTGCCATTGCCTCCCATCAACGTCTTTCTCAATTGCAGCAACAAATTAATGAATTACAAGACAGTCTAAAGGCAAGAAAAATGATTGAACAAGCCAAAGGCTTGTTAATGACTAAAAAAGGATTTTCTGAAGCCCAGTCCTATAAAGCCATTCAACAGCTGGCCATGAAAAGACGAACCTCTATGAAAACTGTGGCTGAAGCGATTCTAAACACCTATAATGCAAATGTATAACAAAAGCAAATAAAAAATTTACATTATTTTTATCAAAGCTATTGCCAAATCAAACAAAAGCTCCTATAATAACACCAAAATGATGATGATATAAAATTGAAAAACAATGAATGAGTTGTAATTAAAAAACATTCATTGGGGCAAAGTAGCCCTCTGCAGTAAAATTTTGAAAATCTACTGCTGAGGGCTTTTTTATTTTCCTTTATTCTTTTTGTCAATCCCTAACCATAACGAAGGTTTTATCCAGGGAGGGAAACGCCTTGGAAAACAATACTTTCGTTGTGAAGAGAAAACATGTTTCAAGGGTACCCGAAACAATGTTTTCCCTTAACATTTTATCCATATGAAAAGGAGGGTTTACAATGATCAAAAGAGTCAAATTATTAATACTAACCATGCTAACATCATTGCTTCTTCCAAGTCTGGCTTGGGCAGCTGAGACCAATTCCATTGACACAGGAGATACCACCTTCATCATTCTCAGCGCCGCCTTGGTGATGATCATGACCCCAGGGGTAGCCTTATTTTACGCAGGTATGGTTCGTAAAAAAAATGTTCTTAGCACCATGATGATGAGTTTTATCGCCATCTCTGTGGTTAGCATCATTTGGGTCTTATTTGGTTATTCCTTTGCTTTTGGAACAGCTGGCCATGCTGGATTGAATCAGTTTATCGGTGGTCTTTCTTACTTAGGTTTTAACAGTGTTGGCCCGGAGGCATTGGAAGGTATGACCATCCCTCATTTTGTATTTGCAGCTTTCCAACTCATGTTTGCCATTTTAACAGTGGCTATTATCAGTGGGTCCATTGCTGAAAGAATGAATTTTACTGCTTTTATTGCTTTCATCGCTTTATGGGCAACTTGCATTTATGCACCCTTGGCCCACTGGGTATGGGGAGGCGGTTGGTTGATGCAATTGGGCGCTTTGGATTTTGCCGGCGGTACTGTGGTTCACATTAGCTCGGGAATTTCCGGATTAGTGGCAGCCTTAGTCATTGGTAAAAGAAAAGGCTATGGAAGCGAGCCGCTGATCCCCCATAACTTACCCATGACCGTTCTTGGCGCTGTGATTCTCTGGTTCGGTTGGTTTGGATTTAATGCTGGCAGTGCCTTGGCAGCCAATGGTTTAGCTACCAGTGCCTTTGTTGTTACCCATATCTGTGCAGCTGTAGGCGGTTTATCCTGGGTAGTGGCTGAATGGATCCATCACGGCAAACCAACTTTACTGGGTTGCATCTCTGGTGCTGTGGCTGGGTTGGTGGTTATCACGCCAGCAGCTGGTTTTGTCACGCCCTTGGCAGCTCTAATATTAGGGCTTACGGCAGGTCCTTTATGCTACTTTGCTGTGGCTGTTGTTAAAGCAAAACTAGGCTATGATGATTCATTAGATGCTTTTGGTATCCACGGGGTCGGCGGTATGTGGGGTGCCATAGCCACTGGTTTATTCTGCACCACCACTGTCAATGAGTTAGGCGCAAACGGCTTGTTTTACGGCAATGCTGCCCAGCTGATACCCCAGCTCATTGGTGTAATTGGGACTATACTTTTTGCTGCTGCAGGCACCTTTATTTTGCTTAAAATTGTAGGGCTGTTCTGTAACTTACGTGTAACTGCGGATGATGAAGTCATGGGCTTGGATGTCAGCATTCATGGTGAAAATGGATATATGTTAGGAGATGCTTTTGGCGGTTCCTTGATTAGCCCCAATAAAAGCACTGTTGTTCCTAAATAAAAACAAATCTGCTAAAATTGTTTGCCAAACCATTTAATTATGAAAAAATAAGGAGGGAAGTAAACATGATGAAAATAGAGGCAATCATCCGTCCTGGTAAATTGGATGAAGTAAAAGATGCTCTCAATGACGCGGGGATTCATGGCATGATGGTCTCCCAAATCATTGGTTGCGGGCATCAAAAAGGCCGCAAAGAAGTTTATCGTGGTACAGAATATAGCATGAATTTACTGCCTAAAATCAAATTGGAAGTGGTAGTGCCTGATGATAAAGTGGATACCTGTGTAAAAGCCATTTGTAAAGCAGCACATAGCGGTGAAATTGGGGATGGAAAAATCTTTATTTATCCGCTTACCAATGCCATTCGGATAAGAACAGGGGAAACAGGAGATTCTGCTATTTAGCTATAATCAAGTTGCAGCTCCCCAAAATATACCATAAAGGGATAATCCTTTATGGTATATTTTTGAGCTTTGCGTTACAATATTTGTACTACATTACCTAAGGAGACCTTTATAATTGTGGATTTTCGCGCGTTCATTGAATATTTTAACACCCATGACCAATTTAGCATACAAAACGGAATACAACTATTAACCCTTCAAAAAGGATATGCGGAAGTGAGCATGCAGTACAAGCCAACATACACCAATTTCATGGGCACATTGCATGGAGGAGCCCTTTTTACCTTGGCTGATGTGGCTGCGGGATGCGCCATTATATCTCACGGTTTTTTATGCGTTACTTTAACTTCCTCCATCCACTATTTGCAAACCCCTTCATCTGAAACCATAACAGCCTATGCCCAAGCCATATATAATAGTCCTCATATTGGCGTAAGTAATGTACAAATAAAAGATACCTCCAAAACCTTGCTCTGTACCTGTACCAGCACCATGTATATGACAGGCAAAGCAGTACATTTTTAATGTTAACTTATGTTTCTACTGTATATAAACCCGCGGCACCCTATCAGCAATCATGGTAATCAATTCATAATGAATTGTCCCGATTTTATCCGCCACCTCTTGGACACTTATTTTTTGCGTTCCTTGACAGCCAAATAAGACTGCTTCATCTCCTGGTACTACACCGGGTATGTGCCCAATATCTATCATGCATTGATCCATGCAAATTTTCCCTACCACAGGAGCCCGTTGTCCCTGAATCAATACTTCCCCTCGGGAAGATAGGGAACGGGGGTATCCATCCCCATAACCAATGGCTAGGGTTGCAATTAAGGTAGGTTGGGGCGTAATATATGTACAACCATAGCCAATAGGAGAATTGGCTGGCATTTGTTTTACCATAGTTACCATTGCTTTTAAACACATGGCTGGTTGTAATCCTAGACAATCCTTTTCCATTTCTAAAGAAGGACATAAACCATAGACAATGATCCCTGGACGTACCATATCCAGATGGGTCTCAGGATAACGCAAAATCGCTGCGCTATTGGCGCAATGGCGCAAGGGGATTTCTAACCCTTTTTTCGTTAAGGACTGGATAAAACTAAGAAAGTGCTGATATTGCTGTTTCACAAAGGCATCATCCCCAGCGTCCGCGGAAGCGAAATGCGTATATATGCCCTCTAATTCCAATCGGGACAAACGGGCAATGGCTAGTACCTCGGTCAAAGATTCTTCCTTTTGCGCCAATAAACCAATTCTTCCCATACCAGTATCAAGCTTGAGGTGAACTTTTACTCGTACTCCTTTGGCGCTACAAAATTCTTGTAAGCTTTGGGCATACGCATAGGAAAAGACTGTTTGGGTCAATTGATAAGCTGTTAATGCTGAAAATATGGCAGGCGGGGTATACCCCAAAATTAAGATAGGGGCTTCAACTCCGCTTCTACGCAGCACAACCCCTTCATTCACCCTAGCCACAGCCAAAGCGTCTGCTCCATTTTCCAGTACGATTTTAGCTACTTCTGTGATGCCGTGTCCATAGGCATTGGCTTTCACCAAAGCCATAATTTTTGCTGAAGGCGAGGTAACTTCTCTAATCTTTTTCATATTATGAGCAATCGATTTTACGCTGATTTCCGCCCAATTGTTGTGTCCAATGGGCCTTCCATATGCAATCATAACCATCCTCTTCTTTTCATCATTACTCAATTCCTAAACCATATGGTAACAAAGTTTGAAAAACTTTGGCCTTGGCCTTTATTCCCCTCGTAACATTTTTTGGGCTTTGGGCAAACACCGCAATATATCCCCAGCTAACAAACCAGCTGTTCCTTGGTCTTTGGCCGCCAAATCTCCAGCCAAACCATGGAGATACACACCGCAAACCCCAGCCTCTTCTGGCGTTAACCCTTGCCCCAACAAGCTGGCAATGATTCCTGTAAGCACATCTCCACTGCCCCCGGTGGCCATTCCAGGATTACCAGTAGGATTGATATAAAGCCTTTGGGGGGTAGCAATGATGGTGGGCGCCCCTTTTAACACCAACACCACTTGCCATAATGCTGCATATGTTTGGGCGATTTTAGGCCGGTCCTGGGCTATTTCCCCCAGGGATAAGCCGGTCAACCGCGCCATTTCACCCAAATGAGGGGTCAAAACCAAAGGGGCTTTTATTTGGGGCCATAAAGCCCTATACCCTTCCATGGCATTTAAGCCATCTGCATCCAGCACACAGGGCACAGTAAGGATTTTTAATACTTCACGGATTAAATGGGATGTCTCAGGAAAAGATGATAAACCAGGTCCCAAAGCCAACACATGGGCTTGGCCCAATAAATCCTGAATTTGTGGCAAAGCAGTCATGGCAAGGGATTGCTTTGGGGTTTGGGTTAATCCTTGGCTCATCACTTCTGTTAATTTTGTTGCCACTACATTTTGTACCCCTGCGGGCACAGCCAAAGTGACCAAACCTGATCCAGTCCTGGCTGCTGCCTCTGCTGTTAAGCAAGCGGCTCCAGTCATCCCTGCAGAGCCAGCTATCACCAACACCTTACCACAGCTGCCTTTGTGTATATCCTTTTTCCGTTCAGGCAACCAATTTACGACCATATCAGGGGTTGTCAAATGCTTTTTAGCGCTTTCTTGGGCGCAAAGAATTTGGGGAATGGAGATATCCGCAACCCGTAATCGCCCTACATGGTTTGCCCCTGGATACAAGAATAAGCCCATTTTGGGCAACGCAAATGTAACAGTAACGGTTGCCTGCATACAAATGCCCCCTACTTTCCCTGTATCCGCTTCAATACCTGAAGGAATATCCACAGCCACCACAGGTTTTTCCGCTTGATTGATGTCTTCTAAGATGCTATGAACTAGGGGTTTTACTTGACCATGAAAACCTGTGCCATAAATAGCATCCACTATTAAATCCATTTCCTGGTTTTGCTTTTTCCAAGCTTTTACCAGTTCCTCTGAGGTTAACAACTGTATGGGCTGACCCATTTTACACCAAATATTCAAATTAACAGCAGCATCTCCAGTCAATTCTTTGGGCTCAGTCAATAAAAAAACCTTTACCTTTGCACCCCCATTGTGTAAATGGCGGGCCACAACCAAACCATCTCCCCCATTGTTACCTTTACCCACATATATTCCGATGGTTTTATTTGATACATTGCCCATGAGTTCTTTGATTTCAGCCACCACTTGCAAACCGGCATTTTCCATGAGAACAATGCCTGGAATGCCATATTCCTTACTGGCAGCACGATCAATTTCCCCCATTTCCTGCCCCCATACAATACGCATTTTACTCCTCCTATCACGGTCATAAAGTCATAACGTTATGGTATTGAGTATCTTTATCAAGCTTTTATGTATCATTCCATACTACAAAGATAGGAAGGCTGTTCGTAACCCCAAAGGGTTTCCAAACAGCCTTTTATGATGCAAATTTTGGGTATTAGAATCCCAGTATTTTACGCAATTTTTTCGCCTGGGCCCGACTCACAGGCACTTCACTGTTTTCTTTGTCTTCCAATACAAGATTATATGTTCCATTAAAAAAAGGTGCGATTTCCTTGACACGATGTAAATTAACCAAATAACATCGGTGGGTCCTAAAAAATATTTTGGGATCAAGCCTGGCTTCCAATTCCTTTAAAGTAAATCTAGTAAACAATTTATCTGCATAGGTTTTGAGATAAATATAATCATGTTCTGTAAAGGCAAAAAATATATCGGATTCTGGCACCAGCACAGTCTTTCCCTGTTTTTCCGCCGGAATGCGGTCAATTTTAATTTGCTCTTGCAATGGGGCCTCTATGGGGTTTTGCATCAACGCATGATTCTTGGCTGTACTTTCTTGGGTTAATTTTACAACCTTATCAATGGCTTTTTTAAGACGGCTATGTTCCACAGGCTTTAATAAATAGTCCACTGCATTTACTTCAAATGCTTGTACCCCGTATTCATCATAGGCAGTGATAAAAATAATATGGGGTTGCTGGGGAAGCTCTTGGATGGCAGCACCTAAAGCCAAACCCGTCATCCCAGGCATAAAAATATCTAAAAATAGAATCTGGTAATCCAACGCTTTGATCAAAGCCAAGGCCTCTTGGGCATTGGTTGCTTCTCCTACGATTTCAATGTTTTCAAATGAACCCAAGGCATAACGCAACTCTTGCCTGGCGGGATATTCATCATCTACGATCAATGCTTTTAATTTCATGTTTGCCCAATCCCCTCCTCTTGGGATGTCAATAAGGGAATCTTAAACCGCACCATGGTATATTGATCTGGCACACTTTCAATGTTTAATCCATATTCTTCCCCAAACAAGCCTTTTAAACGCTCATGCACATTTGACATCCCCACTCCATTTCCTGAACCATATCCTGGTTTTAATACCAAGGGGAGCTTCTCAGCAGGAATCCCTACCCCATTGTCCTTTATTTCAAAAAAAATCTCTTTTTCTTGGATAAATGCTTTAATCCTTACTGTTCCCATACCCT
>CATZDY010000111.1 GCA_958417755.1 uncultured Peptococcaceae bacterium | reverse complement strand
AGTCCGTCTACCACCGATTCTACTGTTCTTCTACCCTCTTTATCCTCTTTTCCTAAGATTTTTACCCTTGTCACCAGGTCAGAAGTCGTAATCTTATCTTGTAAAGATGTGATATTGCTATCCCCAAAACAATATATATCCAGATTACTTCCCAGTGGAAGCACACTCACTCTCCCTTGAGAACAACGTAAAACACTCTTATTTCCACCCTTTTTTACGGCATCATCCAAAAGCTGCAAAATCATATCGCTCAATGCTTCATTTTTAAATATAGTCTTGGCATGGGAAACATCAGGTCCTTCATATTTTTCCAAAGGAATGTCCCAATCCGCTAAAATACTTTGTATAGCAGTTTTAGTTCCCGTGCCCGCAGCATAGTACCGGTTATCCTGGCTTTTTTGCAAATAAAACAAATTGTCATAAGCTACAATATCCAAACTGTTTTGTCCGGATGCAAAGGATGGCTTCCAATCCACAATAGTTCCCCTGGCCACCTCACCACTTCCATTACCCCAATCCGCCATTACCATGATTATGGCCCCAGGCACTGCCACGGCAGATAGATATCCATCTTGGAATTTTCCATTGTGCAGAGTAAAAGTTATCCTGGTGGCAAGTTCTTTATCCCCTTCTTCCCATCCCAAATCCTCACATACTTTGGTAATATCCAATTGAGTACCAGTGCTGGTAACAAGAATCACTTTGTATCTAATTTTTGCTGCATAAGTCATGGCTGCATCACCTGATTAACTAGGCAAGGTAAGGACTTGGCCTGGATAAATTAAATCTTTGTTCTTTATTTTGTCTGTATTGAGATTATAAATCTCCATATACCTTGCCCCGCTTCCCAACTGAGATTGAGCGATCTTCCACAGACTATCGCCTGATTTTACTGTATAGGTTTCCGCCGGTGGCTTTGGCCGGGATTGTTCCACTTGGTTGGCCACAGCTTTGGGTTGCATATTTAACTCATTATAGGTATATACCACAAGATTCTTTTCCAATATGAAGGAAATGCTATATTGATAATCCCCACTACCCTTTTCATACGTCATGGTATAGTCAGACAAATATACAGTATGATTGATTGGTGTACCTGTAACCATTAGCTGAATTCTTGTGCCGTATTCTCGCCATGAGCTCCAGGTCTCTTGGATTTCCCTTGGGTTTCGCCAATGCATCTTTTTCACATAACTCATCACTTGGCGTGCTTCCCCCGGGAGAATGCCGCTCCATGAAAACTCCGTTAATTTAGCCCCTTTAGGAATTTTTGCTTCCCCAATGCCAAGAACATCATAGCTTTGAAAGCTCGTTGCAGTTTTGCATTCTATCCTTTCCGGAAGCATGGACAAGGCTACCATGGTTCCTGCAGCAATATCAATCATATATACATTCGTATCAACATCCATGCTTACGCCCCCTTTAACGGCATGTTAGCAAAAATACCCCCAAGGCGTTCCGCTAACTCGTCCCCAATATCATCCACCATTTCACGTACATGGGCTTTTAAAGCCAAAACAATTTTGCCTTCATTCTCCCCTGCTTCAATAGTAAAAGCAGGATTAGCTGACACATGTATGGTGATATTGATTGCCTGCCTATTATCCAACTTTGCCGCTACTGTGGGCTCATTTCCTTCTTCTTCCCCTGGAGTAAAGCTCTCATTTGCTTCACCAAAAATGCCACCATCCGCATGGGCTTGAATATTTGGCTGTTCTCCCCCTGGCCATAAATCTATCCCCTGGGAATATGAGCCCGTTTGATACCCATTGACCCTATTGAAAATAGATTCCCTATCTTTCAAATGCGTTAAGATAGACACAACATTGTTGTTTTTTGTATCCCTCATTTTCCTTTGTGCCATAGGATTCATACCAAGCATTGCCCCCGTTTGTTGCCACAACTCTAATCCCCTATGACGTTTACTGGGGGATAAAGGAATAATTGCTTCTGGTCCTTCCTCAGCTACCAACCCAAGATGAGGCCTGGTAAGAATGCCGCCGGTTGCGTGCTTTTGGGGCAATAAACCAGAAAGAGTATTGGTAAGAATATCAGATAAATTTTTCTTCTTAATAATTCCACTTTCATCTTTCAAAGACACAACAATATCAATGGGCACAGTGTCAGGAATATAGCCGAGGTATTCAATAACCTCTTTGATTTTATCAATTGTTTCCATGAACGCTTTTTGTCCTGCTTCATCCAATCCCTGAAGATTAACAGCCGCCTCTTTGAAAGACATTCCGCTTTTCTTCTCGTACTCTTTTATAATAGAAGAAACAGATTGATAACCATTCATGGCACCAGAAACAGAGCCAAGATCAGCAGTAAGACCAGGCCCTTTATCAGCGCCGAATAGTTCCATCGAGCTGATTTGGTTCAATGCACCAGATTCGTCCTTTACACGAATCGAAAACTCTACAGGTACAAATTCCGGTATATTGGCAAAGGATTGATTAATTGCATTGATTTGCTCCAAAGTCCCCTGCATTGCTTTTTGCTCTGCTTCACCCAACTCGTAATATTTCCCCGCATCCTCTTCCAAGCTTCTTCCTGTTTTCGCTTCATATGAAATGATGACTGATTCCGTCAATGTATCAATTGCATTTTTGATTTCAGCATAAGCAGCATCATAATTTTTTATAGCTGTAATTGTATCCTGATTCAAAACTTGATAGGATTCGTTAATTGGCGCATATTGGTCGCCTTGGGCAATTTGATAAGCTTTATCAAAACTAAGTTCCCCCGCATTATTGACTAAAGCATCCTGAACTCCCTTTTGGCCATAATGACTCTCCAAATCTTTAAGCCTTTTTATAGCCTCATCTTGTAGTTCTTTATTGATTTTGCCATGTTCACTGATGTATTTTCGATGAGCATCATATGCTTCTATATAACCAGCAGATTTTTTGCCCAGTGAATCCATCCATTCTTGATCATGATAAGCACTCTCTACCTTTGATAAAGACGCTTCTTTGGCTTCCTTGGCCTCTCTTTTCTGTTTAAAATCCTCCATCATTTGAGGAAGATTCTCTTGTACATCCATGGCTTTTTGTTGCATTTCAAGCACAGCTAAGTTTTTATTCCTTGCAGAGACTTGATCAATTAAATCAATCTTATTTTCTAACAAACCATTTTCCGTTTCATATTGACTGATTAAGTCCGGATATATTGTGGCTATTTGCCTTATAATATCCTTCATACGTTCATGGGCGTCAGCAGCTTCTTGGATATCCTGCGGGTTTTGGGATGAGGACAACTCCTCAGAGCGATCCCGTAAAACCTTGTAATCATAAATCAAATCATTGACTTCCTTATCAATGCTCACAAAGTTTTGCGCCTTTTCATAGGCTTTATCCAATGCTTCACCAGCTGCCTTTACTTCCTCTTGGAACTTTTTCATAGGTGCAGTGCCGTCTATCATATCACTAATTCGTTGACCAAGACTACCGCCTTGCATAAGAGCAGCCACACTTCCGATACCAGCCCCAATGGCTGCACCAGCCAAATTACCTATTCCGGGTACTACACTTCCCAAAACAAGGCCCAATCCAGCACCAGTACCAATCATCCCCAGCTTTGTGGTGCCTTGTATGATATTATCCCGACTTTCCTTTTCATCCTCAGCATTCATAGCATCAAAATAATCTCCCATTGCTGATACTGCTCCCAATGCAGTGGTAATCAAACCTCCAGTTGTTACCGTACTAAGAGCCGAAGCGCCGAATACCCCTAATCTAGATAGTAATCCTCCCGGATTACCACCTTCACCACCATCTCCTTCTCTACGTCCTCTTTCATTGCCGTTTTCATTCCCGCCATGCCTGTTATTTTCATTACCCTCATTGGATCTACCATCTCTTCTTGTTTCCTCTTCATTGCTGTTATCTTCCCCTGAGCTGGCTCTACCCCTTGCAGCAGCAATGATTTCAGAAACAGATGGAATACTCTCCACATCAAAACCAGTGGCCGCAGAAACCAGCTCTGTCACACTGTTAATGACTTCATCGTCAAGACCTGTTATGGAAGTGGCGATTCCGTTGAGGGAAGGTATGTCAATGCCTATTTGACTTGGAATCGTTCCAACGGCATTTTCAATGATTTCGGAATCAACACCTGTCACAGCAGAAACCAAACTGCCAGCAAAAGAAAACCTCTCATCTTCAAGCCTATTCCCTTCTTCTGTTGGTACAAGACCCGAAAGAACATTCAGAAGATCGTCAGGAATCATATCAGCGCCACTTCTGCCTACAGCAGTACCGTTATTTCCTAAAATACCTGTACCAGCACCAGATATTATTTGAGTGGCTTCTTGTACAGAGCTGTTTTCCGGCAAACCATTGCCATGGGGAAACACATTGGCAAGCCCTGCAATGAAAGAAACAATTTCAGACGAAGAAAAACGGCGTTCAGTACTATCACCGTCATACACCCCCGATATATCCCTTGTTCCTGGATTAGCACCGTTTAACAATGCCAGCACAGAAGTAATGCCTCCAAACATTGATATTCCTGCTCCAGAGAATGGAGAAGCAAAACCCCTTTGAGTACCACCAGCAATACCACCATCCACTGTTCCCGGAACACCTGTTCTCCCTCTGCCACCAAACATGCCTACTACATTTCCCACTATCTCATTTCCGGCTAATCCTTTAATCAAGCCAAAGCCTTTTATGCCAAGATAAGCAGTTAGGGCTGTATTGATTAAACTTTTGTCATCATTTCCAGAAAAAATATTGAGATAGGAATTGCTTACTATGTCCATCAAACCTTGCAAAATGGCCTTTCCCACCTCAGCAGGCTTAAAACCTTCCAGAAATCCCCCGGCAAATGCCTGACCAACACCCACAGCCCCATCTTTGACGCCCTTATCGTTTAAGCCCAACAAAATCATAATCCCGCCGTGTAATGCACTGCCAAGACCCTTGCCTATCTGTTCACTAAGCCCTGGAGCCTTCTCCTGCCACCATGCAAGAAACGGCTGCCAAATGATTTTATCCCACGCAATCCGTACTTTCCCGCCAATTGATTGCTCACTTTTCCATTCCGGGGAATGAAGCATATCAGAAATATTCGTCCGCAACACTTCAATTTTGGAGGCCAAACCTTTGCTTATTGTGGCGCCTGCATTTCTCCATGCCTCTGCCCATCTATCGATTGTCGCTTTGTTTGTATCAATCCATTTAGTCAGCTTCTCCAATTGGGGTTTCGTTCCATCCCAAAGCCCCTCTCCCCACATGCGAAGCAAAGTATTTTGAAAAGTATCCTTAATGGTCGATAACATTCCCTTGGTGGTTTTTGATTGTGCATCCATCATACCACCAAAGCGTTTTTCCATTCCTGTGAGCAAAGCATCGATTACCGTAGATACATCCAAGCTCTGCTTGCCAATATCCGCTACTTGCTGAGCAGTTAAACCCAGTTCTTCCTGCAAAATCTGAGCAGCAGGCACGCCCACTTCTTGCAGTTGCAGCATTTCCTCCGCCTGTATCCGGCCTTTTGCCTGCATTTGGCCAAAAGCCCTGGACATTCTTTCAATCCCTTCAGCCCCGGCTCCTAACCCGCTCGAAGTATCACCAATAACCGTCATGATATCCAGAACCTTTTCCGCTTCAAAACCAAAAGCAAGCAACAACCGGCTACTGTCCAACAACTCAGGAAACTCAAAGGGCGTTTTATTGGCAAAAGTCTCCGCTTCTTTTAAGAATCGCAACGCCTGTTCTTCACTACCCAACATAGTTTGAAAGGCGATTTTCGTTTGCTCGTAATTTCCGGCAAGTTCCATAGGCATATAGATACCGCCAAAAGCGCCAGCAGTACCAAATACAGCTCCTTGTATTGACGTGATAAGCCCCCACAGTGAACGCAACGGAGCTGTCGCCAAATCAGCGACCCTCATTGTGAAACTAAAAGCTCTTCCTGATAAATATTTAACATTAGAATACAGGTTATCAATAACAGGAGAAGCTCTGTCCCTGGCGTCTATATCCAATTCATATGGTTTTGCCGCTACATCACTAGCCCTTTGTTCAATATCACCAATCACCGGGGTAGATTGATCAATTGCCTGTAGAGTAGTATGATAATTTCTTTCCGACATACCCATTGCATTATCCCTTACCATTCTAATAAGGGGCGAAGCTTTATCTATGGCTTCTAACACAACTGCATAGTCTTCTTTTGTTATGCCAGATACGCCACTGGATATTGCTTTAAGAACAGGAGTAGCTTTATCCAATGCTTTTAATGTAATATCATATTCTTTACTACTTACTTTCGTTAGTCTCTGCTCAAACTTGCCAATAGACTTTTCAAATCCAGAAAGCTTTTCATTAATCTTATACAAGTTTTCCGTTTTGTCTATAACATAAATTGGTATATCAATTCTAATTGTTTCAGCCATTCTTTCACCTCCTTTCTAAATATTTTGACAATAATAAAACATACTAAAAATAAACTAAAAATC
The DNA here is from genome assembly GCA_958417755.1 of uncultured Peptococcaceae bacterium. GTDB lineage: Bacteria > Bacillota > Desulfotomaculia > Desulfotomaculales > Desulfocucumaceae > CATZDY01. The sequence continues at coordinate 2,185 of CATZDY010000111.1, read as the reverse complement.
ATATACTTTTTATGTAAAGTTCAGTGTATTTGAATAGAAGTATCATATAAATATTTAATTTACAAACTTTGGGTATAAAAGACACACAAACTGGGATATTGACGAATAGTATCATTTAATGCTATTATTTCTTTATTATCACTTTGCTATAGAAATTCGCCCAGCGAATACAGAAAAGCACTTATGATGCGTTGTTTTTATATATAAGCAAAGTGAAATAATACAATGATTCAGCAGAAGGAGAGTAAAATTTTTACTCTCCTTCTGTTTCCCGTCAAGTTCTTGAGCATATATGAACTAAAAAATAATGTCTTTTTGTATAGAGATAAAAGATATATCAATTGTCGTCGACCTCTGATAGCGTAAAAAACCCGGGAGGTCGACGACAGTTTTTGGGTAATCTTTAGTAGAATAGCATATGCTTTTAGGTTCATTAGGAAAAATAGAGGAATCTATTTGCAAAAATATACCTTTTCAAAGGCCCAAAAGTAGTGTAAAATGGGTTCACAAGATACCTATAAGGAATTGAAACGCAGCACTGGGCCCCATCTCCCGCAGTTCGTCCAGGTTTACAAGATACCTATAAGGAATTAACAACAAAGGCGCATCATATTGATGCGCCTTGTAGTATTATGCTGACTCTTCCTGTATTTCCTTAAATTTGTTGATAAAGTAAATCTGTCCCTTTCCCGTAACTTTCGTGGTCTTTGATATCGTCACATGTCCATCTGCGTGAGTTATAGCTGTCTCCTTAACTTCAAACAATCCCATCTCCATAGATTTTTGCGTTGGGCTATTGTAGTCGACCCCTTTCCTTTTTATGAGATACCCCTTATTTCTTAGCCATGTAAACAATCTTTTCTCGCCAACATCTATGCCATTTTGTTTTATGAGCTTAGCCAGTTCACCGATTAGGATAGTGGTGTGGGCTACAGAAACAGCTTCAGCAAAAACCACCTTTGGACGATCTGTTTCAATCTGTGCCTCAAGCTTTTTTCGTTGCTCTCGTTCCGCCTTAACCTCTAGCAACAGCCGTATACCAAACTCAGGGTCTTTTATTACCTGCTCAATTACGTTATCTGTAGCATATATACCATACTTTCTGATACTAGGGAGGACCTCGTCAAAGATCCAGCTTTCAAAGCGTTCGGCCTTTTCTTTTATGACAGGGTTTTTGCTTTGCTCAGCTGCTTTGTAAACGAGGCGATATATATCTCCTTCAGGAATGATTTTTGTTTCTTGTTTTCCTCCGTTTGTAAGGATGGGATAAGTTATCCCCCCCTTGCAATGTGATTTTACTGCTTTATGAGGTTCGGCATATTCCAAAGCCTTTGCTACATCATTGCCAACTGCATAAGGAACACCATTGTAATCAACGAATCTTATTTGCCCAAACTCACCATTCTCGAATATCTTCAATCCATCCATCACACGACCTCCCGAAGCCCAGCCGATGCCTTGCACGCTTCGTTGATGGCCGTGGTTATCTCTTCTTTAGTTAACGCTATTAGCCTTAATAAACCCCGGCATGTATTGGTAATTGTTTCATAATCTTCGTTGGTGAAGTTTGAGAATGGGAGGGAGAAACATTGCCCATACATCATGCTTACAATTGCCTGTATCTCATCTATGGAAACGGTTGCCAGTTCGACTTTTAGTATCTTTTCGTACATAATAAAACCTCCTTCAAATTAGGTGTGTTGAAGAAGGCTCCCATTCATGTTACAATATTTCATGAAGGAAACTTCTTCGGGAGGGTTTCGGTTTGTTCTTGGTAGGAGCGCCGAAACCTTATTCTTTTATATCGGATTCCAACTTAGCAATACCTCTTCTTACAGCCTCCATTTGATTAACATTCTCTTGCTTACAATATTTTTCCAAAATCACTTTGCTTTTTTCATCAATTCTTACTGTGATTTTATATGGTTTAGGATTGCTTGTTGGTCGTCCTGTTTTTGCAGCCAATTCCTCACCTCACTTTTGACTGTCTTAATTGTACTTTTATGACCGTCAAAAGTCAAGAGGTTCTTACATAGCTTTTCAAAGGCTCAAAAGTGGTATAAAATGGATTTACGAGATACCTTATAGGATTACATCAAAGGGCACGGCAAACACCGTGTTCTTTTTGTTGGGTGACTAATCTCTGACTAGCCCATTCCCCTTCGTCACACTCTCAAATCATCAT
>CATZDY010000110.1 GCA_958417755.1 uncultured Peptococcaceae bacterium | reverse complement strand
CAGTGGTGAGTTGTTCCTCCTTATCTTCTTCTATGTTGTATTTAAATATTTGGTCACCTTTATATGTTTCATCATTGACTCTCTTGGTATAATATACAATATTGTCAAAGTAACCGTCCTCTTGGTCTTTTAGTTTGGTTATAAGAACAGTTAATTTAGGATTTTTATAGGGGCATCGCAAACCGAATCTCGTTTTTTCCATTTTGCAACTATTTTTGGATTTATACCATATTTAACTGCAACCATCCTTATATTCTCTTGACTATTTGTATCGTTCGACGAGTTGCTTTTATCGTTCTAGCGCTCCTATGTAATGTCTATCCCATAGTTTTTCTTACTCATCTTCTCTTATTCCAGTATACCATGGGACCTTACGGCTTTTCCATCTTGATTAAGAGTACCTATGATAACTTTTTCATTTCCCTCTTTTATAATCTATCTTTTTCTATTTTACTATATTATTATTAAGCCATCTAATTTTAAACCTTTAATTTTTTGTTAATCCCATTAAATGAAAAATAATAAATCCTATACCAAAAAGCATGAAAATATCAGCCAAATTGAAAACAACTCCACCAACATGTATCCAGTCAATAACAAATCCTTTAAAAATAAAATCTAAAAAATTCGACATAGCACCCGAAAAAATAAAAATTAGCCCATATGAAATTTTATCATCTTCTCTAAATATATAAATCAAACAAATTAATACAACTAACAAACAAATTAATAACCAAACCCCAAATAATGACATTCTTGTATTACCCCAAAATTGTATCCATGTTATAGTATTAAATAATATATTATTATTTATATACAATAATATATTTTTAGAAAATTGGTCAATTAAAACATTTTTTATTATTCTTTTTAATATATTCATTATATTTATTCCTAACAAAATATATTAAGTCACCTAACAAAAAACCAAACATGTGTAAAAACAATGTAATATTTAATGCATAAAACAACTTACCTAACATATCCAATCCAAACAAATAGATAATTAGTTGTCTGAATCCACCTAAATGAAAAAAAGTATAGTTTAAAAATTTTACAACATATACTCTACTACTAAAAACACCTTCATAATATGATAAAAACACAAAAAATACAAAAAATATTAATAAACCAAAAGCTAACAATGAACCACTAAAAATCAATTTAAATCTGCAAGATGCCCTATATGATATAAATGCGGCTATAAGTATAAAAGATATTGAGAAAAAAATTGTTGGATTATAAATTAATTGATCTTGACTAGTTATTAAATCTGTTGGATAAAAATAATACACTAAAAGACTTATAAAAATTTGTGTAAATAATATAGTCAATAAAAATAACAGTTTTATATTTAAATTTTGGCATAAAAACTTCATAATTATAATCATACCTTTCTACTGCGTTATTACCATTTGCCACTGACCGACTAATTAAATTAATGTTTCTTCAAGGTAAGATAAAATTGCCTTTACGGGTTTTTCCGATTTTTTTCTTCCCGGCACTCATTGTTATCCAGATACATGCCTGCCCAGGAAGCCAGGTGGCTGTCCACCGATGACATCTAATATTTGTCCCTGAAGAAAATACCTTGTCAAGCCGGTTCAGCTCCCTGAGGCGCAGAATTACCTCATCTCAGTACCGCCAGTAACTGTTTGTTGCTTCTGATTTTTTGGCCGCCTTAGGATGGCCTGGCTTTTACCTTTTTTAGTTTGACTACTAAATTTTAATACTTCAAGCCTATAGTACATCCTAATTTTTTATATATTAGGAACACAGTGTATATATGTGTTCCTAATATATAAGAAAACTATTTTCTTAAAGAAATGATAATTTTATTATTTGTTTCAGATAAATCAACTTGAGGTTTTTCATTACATCCTATATACATAACCATTCTTGAATCATCAGGAGGATAAGATATTTTAATAGATTCTAATAAATTCTGACCATCACCATGGATCTGTTTATTTCGTCCTATCTTTTTCATTAAATTTTTTTGTAATCTTACATCTGTAAATGAAAGTTCTACACGATATTTCCCAAGACTTTTATCTATTACTTCTTGCTCACCTTCATAAATAGGATCATCTTCAGATAAAATTTTAATAGAAGGAGAAATATTATCTTTTGAAGCTTTTGCAATATGAATTTGTAGTTTTGCTTCTTCAGAAGTATTTGTTACAACATTATAACTTTTTATTTGAAAAACTCCACCTGTTTCTTTTTCAAAATCATTATCTACTGCATTGATAAAAAATACTCCAATTAAACCAACACATAGTAATAATAAAAAAATTTTCATTTTTCCTTTCATTTAAATAACACCTCCTAATATATATATAGTTATTATTATGATTCCTGCATATATGTTGATAAGTGACCCCTTAAATCATCCCAAACATAATATTCCATATTTTTTCCTGGGCACGCTGTATCATAAAAATCTTTATGACAATAAGCACCTGGTAAATCTAAAGAATATTTATACATTAAATATTTTGATAATGAACACATCGCATTGTATGAAGCTGTTGTTAAACTATTTGCACCAACCCCCCAAAAACCTTCAAAATCTCCCAAAACCACAATTCCTAAATTATTATTATAGCTAGATGTATGTGCCCCTTCTTTATTAGCTGCTCTACCAGCCCATATACGTCCAGCAGGATCAATAATATAATGATAAGCTATATCACTCCAACCATTTCCATCCATATGTTCGTCCTGTATATCTTTTATCTCTTGCTTTGTAGTATTAATATTTGTGCTATTAAAATTCCATGCAGTATGATGAAATATAAGATAATTACCTGTTCCTCTAGAATTCATTGAACCTGGGCTCCTAGCTCCCCAATCAGAACGTGAATAAATAGTAGGGCTAGGCTGATATTCCCAACTTGTAGAAGCATAAGCAATTCCTTCAATTGCACATAATAATAACGATACAATTAATAAAACACTTATTAATTTCTTTTTATTTGACATTTTACAACCCCCTCTACTAATTTTCTAACATAAAGAATCATTGATTTGGTATAGAAAGTGCATTATTTTTCTATTTTATTATCTCTTATATTATTATCCTCCTTTCTACTAACATATTTGGAGTATACTGTATCTTATCACCTCCTCGTATAATAAAGTCGTATTAAATATTGCTCCATCCGGAGCGTGTTTGGTACAATACAAGAAGCGGATAGAGGTCGGAGTTCACCTCCTTGGGACTGAAATGCCCGTTGCTTAAGGTGCCGCCTTTAATTAAGTGCTACTTAAAATTATAATTATATAAATAAATGAATACCCTTTCTGTTTATTTACGAAATAGTAAAGAATTAACGTTGCTTTTAATATTGAAACCGTTTCGATATATCAGTAATAGAAGACAAAAGAAATTCTGAAGGTACGAAGGAAGCATCTTCTTCCAGCTAACGGTACATGTTTTTTTTATACTTGACGGAATAGTTAATGGAGAACCTTTTTTCTTACTATAGATAATTTATCTCTTTATAAGATAAAAAGGCGTTCAAACCAGCTTTATTCTTAGTCATCAGGTTTCCCTTTTATCCCCTTTTTTATGGTAAAACGAATTGTTTATAATAAATATTACAAAAATAATAAATTTTTATAAAAATAGGATAGTGATTAAAAATCACTATCCTATAGAAAATTGTATTTTTCAAGAAAATAAAGAACCAACAAATTCCCTCTATGTAATTTCATATTTATGAAAGTATACGTAATTTTTTCTACAAAATATCTATCTATAACTTATGATACAATTTGCTTTTTACTCAAATAACTCAAGAAAAAATTGCCCACGAAGTATAACTCATATTAATAAGAAATTATACCAGTATATTGGTATGGATGCCTTTGTAAAAATATCTAGGAATTAAAAAGAATATTATAATTTATTTACCTAGTGAATTAATCCTTTTATCTTAATAACTATCACTCCCTTTTAGGTATCTAAATCAATAGATTTCTTTATTTAGTTAAAATACCCATAACTAATGGTTTTACTTCCTGTTTCAGCCAATCTATTATCAATATACACTTTACTTGTAATAACCAATTGATATTGATAGCCTCGAGAAACAGCCCAGTCTCCACCAGTGGAAACAGAGATACTATCCTTTGATTTTACCCATTGTTTGATTTCATTCCATTTTCCGTTTTTATATTGTTGTAAGCTCGCTGTTATCGTCATGCTATCAGCTTCATCACATTTACTAAAGGCAGTTGCTGTTGCCACTGCATTATTAGATATTTCTAAAGAGCCTGATATCTCATCAATAAGACTCCACCGAAAAACACCTTCCTCAGCTCCGAAAGCTGTCAAACAAAACAACATTGAAATCAGGAAACCGCATAATAAAATAGAAACTCTTTTCTTCATAAACCATTCCTCCTTCTTTTTATTGTCTAACTATACATAAAATAACGAATCACAGAAAAAAATATTACAATCATTTTATACTTTCCATAATTTTTATTCCCATATCCTTATCAATATTGCCTAATAAGAAATATTGCACAGTTCCTTTTACCATAAAAATATGTATCTTCCCTTTTTTTTCAATAAGCCAGGCTTTATTATCATGAATCATCATTTCTGTAACTTTGGCCTCTTCTGTATCCAGGGAAACATCTTGTAGTTTTTTATAAATTGTTAATAAATAAAACTCATTTTCTTTTTCATAGTGAACATAAAGATGAATTTTCCCTTCCTCCATTTCTGTCATAGTAAAACCCCCAGGGGAATAAGTAGGAAATAAAGCTTTAAAATCATCAGGAATGGTAGTTGTGCCAGATGTTTGTTCTTTAAAATCAAATGCTGTATACTTTTCCGTCACCTGAATCACTAAATTCTTGGCAGGAATGCGAAAGGCGTCCACCTGCATGGCGGCAATGGTAGTGAATACCAGTATCCCAGCCACAGCAATGGCCACTTTGCTAGCCCTAAAGCCTTGCTGTTTTTTATCCTTTTTTTGTTGTTGAAACAGCCGTTTCATTTTCTGTTCAAATTCCGGGGAAAATTGAACTGGTTCCAGCTCTTCTTCGGCAGGTAAGTTTTGGGCTTCTTGCTCCAGGTCTTTTTCTAAAGCGCTTTTGAGCATTTCATCGAAAATTTTGTCTTTTAGCTGTTTGTCCATCTGCTATCACCTCTTCTTGCTCCAGCAACATCTTTTTGGCTCTATGCAAACGCACCCGTAAGGTATTGGCACTGATGCCCAGCAAAGCTGCGGTTTCTTCCTGGGTATAGTCGTAAATATACAAGCAGTACAAGATATCTTTATATTTTGCATCCAATGCTTTCATGCGCTGCAACAAATGCTGGTACCCTTCTTCGCTAATGACCGCATCCTCAAGGGAAGGCTTTTCCAAAGCACACTCATTTTCCATGCCCTCAAGCATAATGGTGGATTGTCTTTTATTTTTACGATATTGGTCAATGGCTGTATTTTTCAAGATAAGGATGATATAGGCCTTGGTCTTAGCGGAAGTAATATCCTCTATTTTATCTTCATTGGCCATGATCTTAACCAAAGCATCATGCACCGCATCCTCTGCTGCTGTATTGTGCAAAATGGCATAAGCCATGCGGAACATGGAACTTTTGTAGTGCTGATAAATTTGTTCTGTTTTGGACAAGGTATTATTCTTGTGCAAAGCCTTCCAGAGCATCCTCACCTCTCCCCCTATCTTTCAAATCGCGATATCTTTTGATAAGGTTAAACATTTTTTGCTATTAATGCTTTTTCCTGCTTTATTTTAACAAAAAAGCTATTTGCCACAGAAAAAATACCAGGCAAATAGCTTTTTTTACTTTATTTATGCTAATACTGTTTTTAGGAGACGAAGCCAGTTGCCCCCCATGATGGCGGCAATTTCATTTTTATGGAATCCCCTGTCCGCCAATCCCTGCATCAATTGGGGTACTTTTGTGACATCTTCCAACCCTGGGGTAACCTTTTCTATGCCATCAAAATCTGAGCCCAGGCCCACACATTCCACCCCTGCCACAGAGGCCATATGTACAGCGTGATCCAATAAGCGATCCAAGGAAGGCTCCTGGGCATGGATGAAATCTGGATAATAACAAAGTCCTATCACTCCATTGGTCTCTGCACATGCTTTGATTTGCCAGTCCTGCAGGTTACGGGGATGCTCACAAAGGGCCCGGCAATTGGCATGGGAAACAACCACTGGCTTCACTGACTGGGAAAGCACATCCTTAAAGCCCTGTTCTGCCAAATGGGCCACATCCACCACCATGCCCAAACGGTTCATTTCTTTGACCACTGCCATGCCGGCCCGGGTCAATCCGCCCTGGGTTCCTTGCTCCGCCACTCCGTCAGCCAGCTGATTCCTTCGATTCCAGGTGAGGGTTATGGCTCGAACGCCCAAACGATAAAACATCCTTAGCAAGGCCACTTCCCCGGCCAAAGGCTCCCCGCCTTCCAAAGTAAGCAAAGCGGCAATCTTATCTTGTTTCACAATGTTTTCCACATCATGGGCTCTTACTATCACTTCTATATGCTGGGAATTGGCCTTTACTTCTTGGTAAAAAGAATCAATCATTTGCAAGGCTTTGATGGTGGCCCAGTGTACACAATCTTCCGTGCAAAGGGCAAAGAACTGCACATTTACCCCTGCTTTGGCCAATCTGGGTAAATCCACATGCCCCACCGGGCTATTTTCCCCCAGGGTTCTTTTTTGCTTTTCTAAGACTGACAGGGTATCACAATGGGCATCAATGATCATCATGGACTCATTACCTCCTGTTGCTTGCAATAAAAAAAGCCCGATATCCACCGGGCTTATGGAATGTTGTTACCGTGGCTCCACAATAAGTTTTATGGCCGTCCTTTCTTCACCATCAATAAAAATGTCCGTAAAAGCTGGAATGCAAATCAGGTCCACGCCGCTGGGCGCTACAAATCCCCTGGCAATGGCCACAGCCTTAATGGCTTGATTGAGAGCGCCCGCTCCAATGGCCTGCAATTCCGCACTTCCTCTTTCCCTAATCACTCCAGCCAGGGCACCCGCTACAGAATTTGGATTGGATTTTGCTGAAACCTTTAAAACGTCCACCGACAGAACCCCCTTAGTTTGTGGCAAGTATATTTTTTGCTCTTCATGAAGAAACTAATTTATGTAAAATTTATATTCGCTAAGGGAAAAATAATTCCTGTTCTTTTACAAAATTATGTGGAAAAATTCACATACTAGCATATGCAAAAAATCCAAGTATCATGGGCTTTATTTCCCTTTTATTTGAGCATAACAGCAAAAAAAAGGAAACTTTCGCTTATATCACAATACACTATGAGTTATTGAGTACAATCATCTCTTTTCGCATATATGCCTTGGTTTATTCATCATTTTGCACCCGCTGGATGGCATAGGCCAAGCCTGTTTCCTCATCCACATCAATTACCACACCATTGAGCTGGTAGGTACCTGTGGCCACTTCAAATCTTCGGGGCATTTGGCTGATAAACTTCTCGATGACCACTTCTTTTTTCATGCCAATCACTGAATCCCGGGGACCAGTCATGCCTACATCTGTGATATAGGCTGTTCCTTGGGGCAAAATCCGCTCATCTGCTGTTTGGATATGGGTATGGGTACCACAAACCGCTGACACCCGGCCATCCAAATACCAACCCATGGCCACTTTTTCTGATGTAGCTTCAGCATGAAAATCCAGCAAAATCACTTTTATGTCCTTTGGCAAGGTTGCCAACAATTCATCCACCCGGCGAAAGGGGCAATCCAAGGCTGCCATAAAGACCCGACCAGATACATTCAACACAGCCATAGAAACCCCATTGCGCCCTGTTAATATGTGCAGGCCTGCTCCTGGTGCGCCAGCAGGATAATTGGCAGGCCGAATGACCCTTTTTTCTTGCAAAATATAGGAATAAATATCTTTGTTGTTCCAAACATGATTGCCCATGGTAATGACATCCACGCCCCATTGAAACAATTCCCGGCCGATTTCCCGGGTAATGCCATTGCCCCCGGCGGCATTTTCTCCATTGGCAATCACCACATCCACCTGATATTCTGCAATCAATCCTTGTAGGTTGTCTTTAACGGCTCTCCTGCCCACCTTTCCCATTATATCTCCAATCATCAATAAGCGCATCGGCAGGACCCCCGTCAGCATATTTCCTATCCATTCAGGTTGTTTTTACTGGTTAAACACCAACACCCGTCCCTCTTCCCGAAAGGCAAAGAGGTTTTTATCCCCAGCTGTATCTTTGACACTTTCCAACATATGTTCTATGATTTCTTCCTGCATCAATAAATCTTCTTCAAACAAACCATCATTGCCTTCTGTCACAATATTATAATCCATTTGTTGCATCAGGGTTACCAGCAAAGAAATTTCTTCTTGCACCAAGGTATCCACATCCCGACGCACCTCTATCATGGTCAGATCATAACAAGTTTGACAATGAATCTCCACCAATCTGGTTTTTTTATGTTCTAAGAAATTCAATGCTTCAATGCTATCAAGCAAGGTCTGTTGTATGCTTTGCAACTGTTTCTCTTGCACAATACCAGAAGAAACAAAATTAAATCTCAAAACATGATCCGTGGGATCATAGTAGATGGTAGAAACTTCAGGATAACGAACCAAAATAGAAATCAACA
>CATZDY010000109.1 GCA_958417755.1 uncultured Peptococcaceae bacterium | reverse complement strand
CATGCGTCCAGCTCTGGCCCTTAAAATTTCCATACCCACCATGGTGGCCCCATATTCCGCTAAAATCAAATCTTCGTCCGTAAAAAAGGTATCAAATTTAGCCAAAATTAAGGTACCCAAACGGGAACCTGCCCCCACAATAGGGACAATGGTGGTAATTTTATTGTTAAATTTACATTTTGTGTCTTGGCTAAATACACATGAATTAACTGTTTGGCAAAAATTTGCATGGGTTTCTGTTAATTGCAATAAACTTTCATTATAATCTGCAGGAAACCCCTCTGGAGATTCCACAATATCCCTCATCACATCACAGGTAAACCCTTTCAAATAACTATATCCCAAGGTTTTTCCCCTACGGTCAATGACATACACGCTGCCACCAATGCTTTCGCTTAAAATGGCGGCTATTTCCCTAAAATCCACTGGATACCCAGCGGATTTTTGTAATAATTTATTAATTGTTCTAGTTTTTTCCAACAAGCTGATGGACATTTTGTTTCATCCAACTCCTTTATAATATATAACGGCTTAAATCTTCATCCTTTGCTACCTCGCTAAGCTTGTTGGAAACAAAATCACGGTCAATGACAATGGTTTGACCACACAAAGCCGGCCCTTCAAAGGACAAGTCCTCTATCAGCTTTTCCATAATGGTATGCAAACGGCGTGCCCCTATATTTTCCGTTTGTTCATTAACAGTATACGCTATTTTGGCTATTTCCACAAGGGAATTTTGCGAAAATTGTATCTCAACCCCTTCTGTGGCCAATAATGCCACATATTGCTTGATTAAAGCATTTCGGGGCTCTGTAAGAATTTGTAAAAAATCTTCTTCTGTCAAATTATCCAATTCCACCCGAATGGGAAACCTGCCCTGTAATTCAGGAATCAAATCCGAAGGCTTGCTCATATGAAAAGCCCCGGCAGCAATAAAAAGAATATGGTCTGTCTTGACTGCTCCGTATTTGGTCATCACTGTGGAACCTTCCACAATGGGTAATATATCCCGTTGCACCCCGCCCCGGGATACATCCGGTCCGCCGGATCCTTCCCGCACAGCGATTTTATCGATTTCATCCAAAAATACAATCCCTTGATTTTCCGCCTTTGATACAGCATCAGCAATGATTTCATCCATATCAATTAATTTTTGGGCTTCTTGCTGGGTTAAAATTCGACGGGCCTCAGCCACCGTGACTTTGCGACGACGTTTTTTCTTAGGAAAAATATTGCCCAACATATCTCCTACATTAATTCCCATTTCCTCCACACCGGAACCTGTGAATACTTCCATCATGGGGGGAGAATTGTCTTCCACTTCAATTTCCACCTGTTCTTTTTCCAATTCTCCTCTTTTTATCTTATCCCGCAGGCTATGCCGTTCAAACTCAATCCGCTTTATCAATTGTTGCTGCTCTTGATCTGGGCCTTGATTTTGTTTGGCTCCTCCAAAAATCATCTCAAAAGGATTTTTGCTTTTTTCATCTTGACGGGGCAGGGGGGCTAATAATTCCACAATTTTTTCCTCTGCCATGCGTTGGGCTTTTTCTTCCACCTGGGATAATTTACTATTTTTCAAAGTGCGAATGGCCACTTCCACCAAATCCCGGATCATGCTTTCCACATCCCGGCCCACATAACCCACTTCTGTAAATTTTGTAGCTTCCACCTTCACAAAAGGGGCATTGACCAGTTTAGCCATACGCCTGGCAATTTCTGTTTTTCCCACCCCTGTGGGACCAATCATTAGAATATTTTTAGGCAATACTTCATCCACCAAATCTGGGGGCAACTTACTTCTTCTATAGCGATTGCGCAAAGCAATAGCCACAGCCTTCTTGGCCTTTCCCTGGCCCACAATATATTTATCCAGTTCCTCAACAATTTGTTTCGGGGTAAGTGTTTCCATGTTTATACACCCTCCAATTATATCTCCTCAACATTGATATGCGCATTGGTAAAAACGCAAATTTCTGAAGCAATCAACAAAGCTTCCTTCACTACTTGGCCGGCGGAAAAATCCGTATGCCGCAACAAGGCTCTGGCTGCAGCCAAAGCATAAGACCCCCCGGAACCAATGGCCACCACGCCGTCATCTGGCTCTATCACCTCGCCGCCTCCGGAGATAACCAATACATTATTTTGATCCGCCACCACCAACAGCGCTTCTAGACGTCTTAACATTCTATCTGTACGCCACTCTTTGGCTAATTCCACAGCTGCTCGTTGTAAGTTCCCTCTATAGGTCTCCAATTTAGCCTCAAACTTTTCAAATAAGGTAAAGGCATCTGCCACAGAACCAGCAAAACCCGCCAACACTTTATTGCCATATAAACGGCGCACTTTATTAGCCCCGTGTTTTAGCACAGTATTTTCTCCAAAAGTAACTTGCCCGTCACCAGCCATGGCCACCTGATCATCCTTTTTGACAGCCACAATGGTTGTTGCCTGAAACATGAGCATTCCTCTTTTCTTCAAATTTCCTTGGCCTTTTTTTGCTGCAGCCCCATCTTACATCAGGCCCTGGGGTGAGCCTTTGTGTACACTTCCTTTAACCTTTCCTTGGTTAAATGGGTATACATCTGGGTGGTGGATAATCTGGCATGTCCCAACAATTCTTGAACCATACGAATATCCGCCCCTCCATCCAACAAATGAGTGGCAAAAGTATGCCGCAGGGTATGGGGCGTAATCCCCTGCCCCCAGCCCAATGCTTGTACATACTTTTCCACTATCATGCGTACACCACGGTCTGTCAATTTTCCGCCCCGGGCATTTAAAAAAAGGGCCTGTTCTGAAGCAATAGTCAGCAATTGAGGCCGCCCTTGAAAACAATATTGTTGTAAAGCATCCACAGCATACTGCCCCAAAGGAACCAAACGCTCTTTGGAGCCTTTGCCCTTGACTTTTACTTCTTGCTGGGAAAAATCCACCTGTTCCATAGTGAGTCCCACCAATTCACCCACCCGTATGCCTGTGGCATATAGTACCTCTAGTATTGCTTTATCCCTCAATCCCAAAGGATTACTTTTATCAGGCAAAGCAAGCAATGTAAAACAAGGTTTGACATATAAAAACTTAGGTAATTTATGTTCTGTCTTTAAGGGAGGGATACCTCGTAGAACATTTTTTTCCACAATGCCTTCCCGCACTAAATAACGAAAAAAAGAGCGCCAAGCTGCTATTTTTCTGGATACTGTGGTTTTGGCAAGACCTTGCACCCGTAAATCCGCTAAAAAGCTGCGTACCAAACCCAATTGAATATCCTGGGGTATAATCTCTGTATCTTTTTTACCCAATTCTGTGGCAAAAAAATCAATTCCTTGCATAAGATCCTGATGATAACTTTCCAGGGTATGCAATGAACACTTCTTTTCTGTTTCCAGATAGACCATAAAACCATCCACATAGTGATACATATTCATCCCACTCTTTATCTACAGCTTGTCCCCTATTTGAATATATGGATGCTTTTGCTTCAATGACTCCAAAGCATTTAAGGCTCTTTGGGCCATCTGCATCTTGCGTTTCTTTTTATCTTTTATGGTTTCCTCTAAAGGAGGAAATAAACCAAAAGCCACATTCATAGGCTGAAATTTATGGGGATTCGCATTGGTAATATAAGCAGCTAAAGCCCCATGGGCTGTTTCTTTAGGAAAAACCAACAAAGGCTCTTGCCCACAATACAAAGCTGCATTCAAGCCAGCCATTAACCCAGATGCCGCGGATTCCACATAGCCTTCTACCCCTGTCATTTGTCCAGCCATAAACAATCCAGGACGAAATTTACAGGCAAAGGTTGGTTCCAACAACAAAGGCGCATTGATATATGTATTGCGATGCATCACCCCATAACGGGCAAATTCCGCTTTTTCCAACCCTGGAATCATACCGAACACTTCTTTTTGGGCTGGCCAGCTCAAATGGGTTTGGAATCCCACCAAATTATATAAACTGGCAGCTGCGTTATCCTGGCGCAATTGCACCACAGCATAAGGACGTTGCCCTGTATTGGGGTCCACCAAGCCCACGGGTTTTAAGGGTCCGTAACGCATGGTATCTACCCCCCGTTGGGCCAACACCTCAATGGGCATACAGCCTTCAAAATGCACTTCCTGGTCAAATTCTTTGCGGGGTGCCCTTGGGGCTAAAGCCAAAGCCTCTCGAAAAGCCAGATACTCTTCTTTGTTCATAGGACAATTGATGTAACTGGCCTCTCCTTTATCATAACGGGAAGATAAAAATGCCTTAGACATGTCAATGGATTCTTTGGCCACAATGGGGGCAATGGCATCGTAAAAATATAGATATTCCTGTCCTGCACATTCTTTGATGGCCAATGCCAAGGCATCAGAAGTCAAAGGCCCTGTGGCCAATACCACCACTGCATGGTCGGGAATGGATGTTACCTCTTCCCGCATCACTTCCACCAATGGATGGCTTTCCAATGTCCTTGTGACCATAGCGCCAAAGGCGTCTCGATCCACTGCCAAAGCCCCTCCAGCTGGAACCTTGGAGGCATCCGCACAAGCCATAATCAAAGAGTCCAAACGCCGCATTTCTTCCTTTAATAAGCCTACAGCATTCTCCCAGGAGGCAGCCCGTAAAGAATTGCTACAAACCAATTCTGCAAACATGCCGCTGCTATGGGCTGGCGTCATTTTACCAGGTCTCATTTCATATAATTGCACCTGAAATCCTCTTTTCGCCAATTGCCATGCTGCCTCAGAACCTGCCAAACCGGCGCCCACCACAATGATATCCAATCCTTAGCCTTCCTTTCTCTCCACCCAAGCACATTAAAATAACATCTATTATTATAAGGCTACACTTTCTTTGGCAGTTTTTTTGCCTACCTTTGTCTTTTTCTCTGTTGCACTGGTTTTGCCTGTTTTCTTCTTAGGAGCAGACTTTTTACTTGCTGTAGCAGTCTTTTTCTGTTTTTCTTCTCCCCCGTGGGTCTGACTTTTTTCCCTTTTCCCAGCCCCATGATGGTTTTTATATTGCATCCCTGCAGGACAATTTTCATTGACACAACGATTTTCTTCTTTGCCTTTGGATTTTTTCAGTACTGTCATGCCCCCGCATTGCGGACATTTCACTTCACTGGGCTGATCCCATACCATAAAGTCACATTCAGGATAATTGCTACAACCATAAAAGGTACGCCCTTTTTTACTCCGCCGCCTTACCATTTCCCCAGAACAACGGGGACAAGCAACTCCAGTGGGTTCTAACAAAGGACGGGTATTTCGGCAATCAGGAAAACCAGGACAAGCCAAAAATTTACCATACCGCCCCATTTTTATCACCATGTTTTGTCCGCAAAGCTCACAGATTTCATCTGTCACTTCATCAGCCAAATCCACTTGACCGATTTCTTCTTCTGCTTTCTCCAATGTTTCATGGAAAGGCTGGTAAAAGGAATCCAATACCTGAACCCAATCCTCTTCTCCTTCTTCTATGCCATCCAACTTTTCTTCCATATCTGCGGTAAATTCCACATCAATAATATCTTGAAAATGGTTTTTTAAAAGATTTACCACAATGGCGCCCAACTCTGTGGGATACAATTGTTTGCTTTCCCGTACCACATAACCACGTTTTAAGATAGTCTCCACAATGGGGGCATAGGTACTGGGCCTACCAATGCCTCTTTCCTCCAATGCCTTCACCAAAGTTGCATCACTATACCTCGGCGGCGGCTGGGTGAAATGTTGTTTAGGCAGCAGGGCCTCTAATGCCAACAAATCACCTGGAACCAATACAGGCAACAAATGATCCTTATCCTTT
The DNA here is from genome assembly GCA_958417755.1 of uncultured Peptococcaceae bacterium. GTDB lineage: Bacteria > Bacillota > Desulfotomaculia > Desulfotomaculales > Desulfocucumaceae > CATZDY01. The sequence continues at coordinate 2,908 of CATZDY010000109.1, read as the reverse complement.
TCCACCTCTTCTGTATATACTTTCATAAAACCTTGAAACTTTAATACTGAACCTGTGGCTCGAAAAACATATTCTTTGGCATTGATGTCCACGCTGGTGGTATCAAACAATGCTTCGCTCATTTGGCTGGCCACATAGCGGGACCATACCAAACGATACAATTTGAATTGTTCAGCGCTCAAAAAACCCTTCACTGCCTCTGGGGTCCTGGACACTGAGGTAGGCCGAATGGCTTCATGGGCGTCCTGGGCTCTGCCTTTAGAAGTCAAACGCCGGGGCGTGGGGGGTAAATAAGTTTCGCCATAGCTATCTTTGATATACCCCCGGGCTTCCTCAATGGCTGTTTCAGATACCCGCACAGAATCTGTACGAATATATGTTACCAAGCCCACGGGACCTTCTTTGCCCAAATCAATACCCTCATACAATTGCTGGGCTACCATCATGGTTTTTCTAGCGGTAAAATTCAATTTTCGATAGGCTTCCTGTTGTAAACTACTGGTGGTAAAAGGAGCTGCAGGTTGCCTCTTTTTCTCCCGCCGGGTTACCTTATCCACTTCATAAGAGGCACCTTCCAAGTCCGCCAATATTGCATCCATTCTTTCCTGGTTTGGCACAACAGCCTTTTCCCCAGCAATGCGGTGCAATTTTGCCTCAAAAGGATTTTGTCCCTCTTTATTTAGCTTTGCAGTTAAAGACCAATACTCTTCCGGCACAAAAGCTTCGATTTCTTCTTCCCGATCACAAATCAAGCGTACAGCCACAGATTGAACCCGTCCTGCGCTCAATCCTTTTTTGATTTTTCGCCATAAAAGAGGACTAAGTTTATACCCTACCAGGCGGTCTAAAATCCTTCTGGCTTGTTGGGCATCCACCCGTTTTTCATCAATAATCCGGGGCTCTTTTACAGCATTTTGGATGGACTGCTTGGTGATTTCATTAAACTCAATGCGGCAAGGATCTTCCTCATGAATGCCTAACAAATTGAGCAAATGCCAAGCAATGGCCTCTCCCTCTCGATCTGGGTCAGAAGCCAATAAGACTTTATCCGCCTTTTTTACAGCAGCTTTCAGCTCCTTAATGATATCTCCTTTTCCTCGAATGGTGATATATTTCGGAGCAAAACCATGTTCCACATCCACCCCCAATTGGCTCTTGGGTAAATCCCGTACATGTCCCATGGAAGCGATGACTTTATATTGATTGCCCAAAAATTTGCTAATACTTTTAGCCTTGGCCGGAGATTCCACAATTACCAAGGTTTTGCCCAAATAAACCACCTCTGTCTTAAGCCAATTCCCATTTGGATATAAACTTACAATTTTAAGCTATTATGCTCACCACAATTTTTTTTAATCCTAAAAGCACTTTCTGAAGAAAACAGCCTGTTTTCTTTCACTATTATACCAGGGATACGGTTTAAACCATTGTATGTCCTTATCGAATGGTTTAAACCTGTTAAATTCAATAATCTACCATCACATAATATTTCCCAGGTAATTGCCGGGCAAACCCCTTTAATTCTAAAAACATCAGGGCTGATAAAACTTGCTGTGCTGTTAAACCCGATCGTTCCACCAAAGTATCAATGGATATGGGTTCTAAACTTAACAATCCAGCTACTGTTTTTTCTTCCCCAGACAAAGCTGACAAAGCCTGTCTTTTCTCTTCTGCAGTGGAGACTGCTCTTTGTAGACCCAAATCTTCCAATATATCTTCAGGACCGCTGACAAGCCTAGCGCCTTGTTTCAGCAACCGATTGGGTCCACAACTTAAGGGAGAAGAAATATTCCCAGGAACTGCCATTACCTCGCGCCCCTGTTCCAGGGCCATATCCGCTGTAATCAAAGCACCACTCCGGGCCGCTGCTTCCACCACCACCACAGCCTGGGAAAGACCACTGATGAGGCGATTGCGCAGGGGAAAATGCCAAGCCAAGGGTTTAGCCCCTGGGGGAAATTCACTGACCACAGCGCCTTTTTTAATCATTTGTTCCATTAACCTGGCATTTTCTTTGGGATATACCACATCCACGCCACAACCCAATACAGCCAGGGTTGTTCCCCCACCTTTTAACGCACCTCGGTGAACCGCTGTATCCACCCCTTTGGCTAAACCGGATACCACGGTCACCCCAGCACCAGCCACCTTAGCGGATAAATGTTCCGCCACGGCGATGCCATAGGCAGTGGGTTTGCGGGACCCTACCATGGCCACCATAGGTTGCTCAGTCACCTTGATAGAACCTCTCACAAAAAGACCAGGAGGCGGATCGTAAATATGCTGCAATTGCGATGGATATTCTGGCTCCAAATGATAGATATACTGGATTCTTTCTTGCCGCAATTTATCCATAAAAGCCTTTGCTACAAAGGTTTTCCTTAAAGCAACAATGTTAGCAGCCAGGGCATGTTGAAAACCACCCATTTCCATCAATTGGGTTTCTGATGCTTGCCAAGCTGCACCGGCAGAACCAAAACACTCCCTTATATGCCAGAATCGTTTCGCTGCTCCAGGCATAATGACCTGCCAACCAAGGGTATACTCTTTTTCCTGCACCCCATCACCCCGGCACCTTGTCTTGATAAATCCATCTACTGGATTTTGTTGTCCGCCTTCTATGCTACTAACAAGCTCTTTCGGGATAAAATAAATATTTCCTGCTCTTTGCTAAAAAATGTTACTTGGATGATACTTTTATTTTATAGAACAAAAACGGCAAAGCATTGCCGTTTCAGTGGACATTTTCCTCTATCAGCCATGGCAAAGACAAAACAAAAAGTTTATTCTCTATTAGACTTTGTCCTTGCCATATACATCCAATCAAATTTTGTTAAAATCAAGGGATTATTCATGCTGCTATGATCTTAGCTTATGGTTTAGACTTGCCCAGCAACATCACATGCAT
>CATZDY010000108.1 GCA_958417755.1 uncultured Peptococcaceae bacterium | reverse complement strand
CTAAAAATTTGCTCTGAGACAGATAATGCATCATATATCGTTCAAATTCTTCGTCATCTTTTTCTTCTTTCTGTAGTCCCCTTTTCCCTTGGTCACCCCTAACAGGTGGTAATATAATAACATTGGAACCATAAGGATGTTCTTTGGAATTTATGTCCAAGTCTTCAGATATATTTTCAACCCCTTTTTTTTCTTCTTCCCACAATGAGGCGCAAACCAAATCCAATTCCTGTCGTATCAAAGCACATTCTTCAGACTCATCATCCAGGGACGCAGCTTCTTCCGACATTTTCCAACCGGCAAGTTGATCTCGTAAACTGGATAGTTCTTCCCGCAATTCTTGTAATTCTGTAATGGTGCGATTAAGCACCTCAATTTCTTTTTTCTTTGGTCTTACACAAAACATTTTATTTCCCTCCTCATCAACATTCATAATTCTAATATTTGGATATAAAAACAAAATATACCTCCTTTTGATTAGCAAAAAAATACTCTATTTTCCATCTATTTACTATTAATTTATTCGTTTTTCCCAAAACAATATCTTATAACGGAAAAATTCAACATGAATGCGTATAAAAACTATTCATAAATTCAATCGCAAAAGGAAAACTATTGTAGCATACTTTAGTTGAAGGGAAGAATCATATGTCTAAAAAAATCAAAGGTATTTTAAAAGATATTCATGCAGGGACAGAGAAAACGGGATACCAACCTGTATGGGAAATTGGCAAAGCAGGGGATAACAAAAAACGTTCTAGAATGACTGGTGTAAACCGACCAAGCGAATAATACGTCAAGTATTTATTCCCTAAATCTAAAGGCTGTTCATAAAAGATATATATGTTTTTTATGAATAGCCAATCCTTTGTAATTTTAAAGGATAAAAAAAAGAGGGGCAAAACCCCTCTTTTATCCAATCATCATTACATCCTCATATGTCTTTTTCATGGTTAATTTTCATTACATCTTAACACCATTATATACCATCCGCTAACATGCAAAAGCAACAATTATACGCTTTCGCATTCCCCCTTTCTAAAGAAAATTCCTTTATCCAACCCTTAATTAATCGGCAACGCCAGGTCCCCATCCCCACGCAGCCGAATATGAATATCCATCCCAAGATTTTTTTACTTTTATTATTATGATGAATATTACATTGATAATCTTTATTCTTTTACAATTCTTTATTTATTTTGCAGTAGACTTTTTATATTTTATAATTTAGTTATTCATTAACCTCATAGTTTTATTAAAACTTACATAGGTTAGACTAATAATAAATTAATGTATACAGAGCAAGTTATTATTATTAAACTCTTCGCTATTATTTAGAAATTAGATTTGAATACATATCTATTGTTATAGTTTTCTACATAAACAAGTATAACAAAAATAGTTTGCAATAGAGCAATGAATTAATATAAAATTCCGACAATATTCGCTATATGTAACATTTATCTTTCATTTTATTTTAATCATACTTAAGTTTTTTATAATTCGACAAATCTTGTAGATTTAGATAACAATCATTATACACATAAATATTAAATTTTTCTATGAATCCTAGGATAAAATTAAACAAAGAAAAGATAAGCTATCTTTTCTTTGATAAGATTCAATGAATAATAATTATATAAAAAACAACTATTTAGGTTTCTGCATCTTAGTTTTACTTTATTTTTATACCAGCTAAACACTGCAGGTTCCAAAACGTATTAACGTAATTTCATTACTACATAACCATGAAAATATAATGTCATATATTGAAACATATCAATTTTTGTTATATACTTAATTCACATATAAAATATATAAATTTTATCTTGAATGATTGCTCTTTTCCTGTGAGAAAAATGAAACAACCCCAGTTTCACCACAACACTATTTCTCAGGGAAGATAAATACATGAAGAAAGAACCGGACCAAATTCCGGCTCTTTCTTTTTTATGATGGCATTGAGGTAATATTTTTTTCACATTCATAACCTTAATGTATTGCTTTATACTTTATTTTACACATCATTTTTTTGATGTTCTAAATAATTCAAATGATGATTTTGTCATATTATGTATGTTAGATCATACACTGTAACGAATGGAGGTGAAAAAATGGCTTTTCCCCCAAGCAATCAACCAGGAAACCAATTTTTCCACTATCGCTCTATGTTTAATGGCACCTTGATTACTCTTATCATATCCATCCTAGGCGGCGCTCTACTAGGCATCGCTTTTTATTTTACAAATCTATCCGAAGAAACTTTGCCTTGGCTTTCTTATTTACTTTTGTTTATTGGCATCTTCTGTGGAGGAGCTGTAGCAGCTAAAAAAGCGGGGAATCGAGGATTATACCATGGTCTGGGTGTAGGTATTTTTTACTTTCTTTTTTTATTGCTACTGGCTCTCTTCTTTTTGCCATCTCATATTGCCTTTATTCCCTTAATTCTAAAATTACTTACCAGTTTAATAGGCGGCGCTTTGGGAGGAATTTTAGGCATTGGCTTAAGCCAATAAACAAAAAGACAGGTAAAACCTGTCTTTTTGTTTATTTTAATATTTTTAATAAAATCCCTCGCAAAAATACTGGTAGCTTTACGAAATAAACGCGCAAGACAATTCACCTCTTCTCGGTGTTTCATTTTTTATAATTTATGCATGCTCCTTAAAAATGTGCTTCATCTATGCGCTCTCTTATTTGTATTTTATTGGGATTTAATTGTTAGTATCATATCAAATCAATTCGATTTTTCCAATTGATTTGGCGTACTATCATGGCAAGTCAGTAAACAAGCCTTTCGACCAGTCCAATCAAGGAATGTTGCATTGGCCATAATCCTTACATTGAATCCTGGATTATAGATTTCTACAGCCCAAGTATTCCCAGCTAATATATTTTTTACTGGACAAACTTCGCAAGGAATGGAACGGGAAAAAAATATCTCATAACAATACATACCCAGTTCCGCAGCAGGAATCAAATTCCGAATCTTTTGGTTGATATATAATAACTCAAAAGTATTGCAATCTAAAACACAAATAAAAGAATTTTGACTATCCAAAATGGCTCGCATCCGCTCTACTGACTTCTCCATGCGTTCTTGGGCTCTCTGTTTCAGCAAAAAAACACTAAGTATCTCAGAAATCAGCATTAAGACATCTATTTGTTCTTGGGTCCAAAATCTTTCTACATTACAATCATCAAACCCCACAAATCCCTTTATCTCCATTTTATCACGAATGGCGCATTGTAACAGAGCCTTAATTCCCTGTATCTCCAGCACCTCCCTTTGGGCAGCTGGGAGCTGTTTTATATTTTGACAGTACAGGATACCATTTTCGTCAAAATTATTGTAATAATATTTAGTATCTGCATGAGATACATTTTGTAATTGATGTATTTCTGGTTCAATATCATCATTACACCATTCAAAGGTGTTGCTACAATATCTCCCATCTTCTGAATCTTCAAAAATATAAGCCCGACTTACATTCATTTTTTTCCCAACAATTTTTAATATTAAATTGACAGCACTCTCAATGTCCTCAGATTCATATAAAACTTGAAATACATATTGAACCAATTGTTTGTCACTATTTCCACTATTTTTATCCGAATCAATGGTTGCCCCAACAGCCGAACGTTCCACAATATCAGAAAGATATTCTCCCACCATATTGGGATCAAAAATCTCATAACGATTCTTCCCTTCACTTTTGGCTTGATATAAAGCGAGATCCGCATGGTGATAAAGCTTTTGAAAATCACTCCCATGCTCTGGATATAAAGAAATGCCAATACTTGCAGAAAGTGAAAAACTCTTTGGGGCTGTAAAAGAATTCTGCAATAGGGCAAGAAGCTGTTGGGCTTTTTGGATAATAAATTTTTTCTCTGGAATATGTTTTAAAAATACAACAAATTCATCTCCACCGATTCTCCCAATGATATCACTAGAACGAAATAAAGATTTAATTTTACTGGCAACATCGGACAATACTGCATCCCCGAATAAATGTCCCATGGTATCATTCACTGTTTTAAAGTTATCTAAATCAATAATTAAAAAGGCATGGGCATGGGAACCATTCATAATTGTATCTTTGATTAGGCTTTCTGTGGCGCTTTTGTTATACAAGCCAGTTAATGAATCTAAATTAGCTTGTTCCCGCAATCGATTGGTTTCCATTTTACGTGCATTGATATTGGTAATTTTACCCAAATAACCAACGCACTCCGTTTCATCAATATTACTCCACAAAGCATTGACACATATGGAAAACCATTCCCATTCACCAGAAACTATTTTCATCAAAGATTCTGTTTGAAACACTGTTGTTTGAGGATTCAATGCCTTCAATTTTTCTTGTATATATGCTTTATCTTCTGCAGTGATTGTCTTATTATTCTTCCAAAACTCTCGAAAAGAAGAAATTTGTGTCCTTCCACCAAATACTTGGGCGTACTTTTCTGAAAACTGGATGGTATCACTTTTTACATCATAATCAAATATAATTTCTCCAGACATTTCTGAAAGCGTGTGATATTTTTTACGTTCTAATTCTAACAACCATAATGTACGCTCCGAAAGAAAATCCTGTCCCCTCACTTTTGTTTCCTTTATACTACCAAGCTCATAAGTAATCAAAGATTGATTTTGTTCTTTTTCCTGAATTGCTTGTTCACTTTCTTTTTTTAACTCATCTGCTACTGAAAAAAAACACTGAAGAAGTTTGGGATTAAAAACCCCACACTGACCCTCCATTATCATACAAACAGCCTCAGCATGAGGATAAGGAGGCTTATATACCCTTTCGCTGGTTAGGGCATCATAAACATCAGCCACAGAAACCACTTGGGCCCAAATGGGAATCTCATCACCCTTTAACTTGTCAGGATACCCACCACCATCCCAACGTTCATGATGATACCGACAAATTTCGTAACAATAACGATAATACTCTTCATCTTGGGCATAATTTAAACTTTGTAATATTTCGCATCCCCGAATGGTATGGGTTTTCATGATTTCAAATTCTTCAACAGTGAGCTTACCGGGTTTTAGCAATACTGAATCTGGAATGGATATTTTTCCAATATCATGCATGGCTGCAGCGCTGGCAATTGTCTCAATGGCTTCTGCATCCATGTGATACTGAGGGTATTGGCCGGACAATGCTTTTAGCAATGTTTTGGTTATACTTCTCATGCGTTTAATATGCAAACCAGACTCACAATTGCGAAACTCCACAGCTGTACTTAAAGTATCGATGACAAAGGTATTGGTTTGCTTAATTTTTTGCGCTTGAAGTTCCAAAGTCGCCATTTGCTCTTTTACCATACTTTCTAAATGATGTTTATGGGCATAAAGCTCAATGACATTTTCCACCCTGCGTTTTACAATATCCGGATTAAAAGGTTTGTTGATAATATCGGAAACACCCAACTCGTATCCCCGTAAAATTGTATCCTCACTGTTTTCCGCTGTAATCATGATAACAGGTATGATTTCCATCCATTTTTTCTCATGTAATATTTGCAACACTTCATTGCCATCCAAAATAGGCATCACTATATCCAATAACACCATAGTTAAAGAATCCAAATGATTCTCAATCATCTCCAGTGCTTGTTGTCCATTTTCAGCTTCTAAGATTCTATATTGGTTATGGAATAATTCATATAGAATTGCTCTGTTTAGCTCTACATCATCCACCAATAAAATTGTTGGATTCTCATTATACACCGATTCTCCCACCTTTTATCTATCAGCTCTCCTTTTATATATAGGCTCTATAGGGTTCAATCTTTTGCCCCATCACGATACAGGAAACTCAATGAAATTCTATTTTTACTGACTTTTATATTATATCAGTTATTGTATTATATTCGTATTATTTTAATATAGTTTAAACATTGTTCATAGCAACGGTTTTCAAAAACATTTTCCTTGCATTTCATTCACTTGTTCATTCATGTACGTATACTTTTTCCAAATAAAATGATAATGACATATTTTTATTATATAGGTTAATCAATAAATCAGCTCAAATAACATGCATTATATCATTATTCATAAAAATGCAAGGAAAAGCGAACATGCTTTTCCTTGCATTTTTAAATCTCATTATGAAAACATTTTTACCATTTAGGAAATTTAATGGTACTTACCATAAAAAAAGCAATGATTAACACGATCAAAGCTAATACCATAACTGGCAAATTTTCGGCGAATAATACTAACAATGCAACCAATGCTCCACCCATGGTAATAGGAAGACCGACAAAATAGCCAGATATGTTCATAATATTAAACCGGGCCAAACGAATGGCTCCACATAAGGGAAAAAGCATGGTGATCAAAATGCCTACAATCCCCAAAACATGTAATTGCCATGCAAACATTAGGACCATAGGGGCAACCCCAAATGAAACCAAATCTGAAAGAGAATCAAGCTGTTTACCAAGTTCAGATGAACTACCCAACCAACGGGCTACTTTGCCATCCAAACCGTCCATGACCACAGCCACCAAAACCATAATGGCTCCCATAAAATAATTACTATCCAATGTATATAACAACGCTGCTATTCCGGCTAACAGATTTAAAGAAGTAATCACATTGGGGAGCAAACTAGTTTTTATCGGGCAACTTCCCAATGATTGTTTCGCCTCCTTTCACCTTATCTCCTGGCTTCACCTGAATCTTACAGTGAGCTGGCAAAAGAATTTCTGTGCAGGAGCCAAACACAATGATGCCAAAATGTTGTCCTTGTTTTAACATTTCTCCGGGATTCACATAACATTTAATCCTTCTTGCAATAAACCCTGTAATTTGAGAAACCATAAACATTCCTCGATCTGTCTCAATTCCAATGGTATTTTTTTCATTTATTTCTGAGGCATGACTTTTAAATGCTGGCAAATATTTTCCTGGCCTATATTGTCTGTAGCTGATTTTCCCTTTTACTGGAGAACGATTGAGATGTACATTTAATAAGGATAAGAAAATACTTACTTTTATGCATTGTCCCCCCATCAATGGTTCCTCATATTGTGTATCCACAGACAGAACCTTTCCATCTGCAGGGGATAAAACCAATTCATCACTTTCTGGAATATTCCGTTTAGGATTGCGAAAAAAATAAAGAGAAAAGAGAAACAATATCCCAGGAATGAAAGAAAAAAAATGAAAAAATGGAAAAATCAATATAGTTAATACAGCAAACAATAGTACATAAGGTAATCCTGCCCTAGCAATGGGATATTTCTCTTTATACATAAACATCCTCCCATATTACAGTCCATCATCGAGTTGCCTTTTCCCAAACCATGATCCTCTTTATATATCAACATCCTTATCTTTAGACGATAGCAGCCTTTCAACGTGACAACCATTCTTGCAATTTTTTTACCACCATATCCCCAGTACCTCGAAAATGATTTTTTACAGGCAAAGAATGAAAAAAATGTCGTCCATATTTTTTGGTTAACAACCGACTATCTAAAATAATAACTGCTCCACGATCTGATTCTGTACGAATTAACCTACCGAACCCTTGCTTAAAACGCAAAATAGCTTGGGGTAAACTATAATGATAAAAAGAATTCATTCCATGCTTTTCTAAATATTCCAGTCTCGCTTCAACCACAGGTACGGCTGGGGATAAAAAAGGTAATTTTACAATGATTACACAGCTTAAATCCTCTCCAGGGATGTCAACTCCTTCCCAAAAACTAGAAGCTCCAAAAATAACAGCCCGGGGCGTATTTTTGAATTCTTCCACCAAACGCCATCTGCCTCCATCAATGTTGTGGCCCAACAAGCAAATATCATGTTCTTCCAAAGGGCCTTTTACAGCAGCATATGTTTTTCTTAATAATCGGTGGGATGTAAACAAAACCAATGTCTTTCCTCCCACCACCTGGATACAATGGGTCAGAACAGGAGCCAACGCCTCTACATAGCAATCATCACTGCATTCACCTTGATTTGGTAATCCTTTCACCACACATAACATAGACTGGGTATCATAGTGAAAAGGAGAATCTGCTTGCTCAATGATAAGTCGGTCTTCTTCTATATCGGTCAAGCCAATGGCTTCCATAAAATACTTAAATTCACCATTGACTGTAATCGTGGCAGAGGTCATAATCACAGGTTTTGATTCTGCAAAAAAGCTCTTATAAATAATTTCATCTACTTTGATGGGAGATGCATTAAAGACAATATTCGGACTCTCAGCATTTCCTGTGATATCTAACCAATACACATAATTATCATCTTCACAGAAAAAGGCAAAGGCTAGCTGGTCCAATAACTCTTTGCCTTCTACCCACAGACGTTCCACTTCTTCTAATTTGCTTTCCCATACCGCATCTACCACAGACCAAGATAATAAAAGCTCCCATAATTCTTTGTATTTTCCCAATAAAGAACGAAAATGCAAATGCATATTTTCATATTCTGACACTGGCAAACATGCTTTTTCTTGACCATGCATGTCTCGTTTTAACCTATGCGTAACTCTTCCTTCTTCCATTGCTCGATGGGAAAAAGCTGTACGCATGAATCCAAAAAATACATCCAGCATTTGACGTACTGTGGCTCTTTCTTCTTTGGCTTGATTACATAAATCCCGCCAACGTTGACTTTCAGAAGGAGGAATAAGGGTTTGCCATTTTACTAAGAGTTTTCCAGCACGATTAAGCC
>CATZDY010000107.1 GCA_958417755.1 uncultured Peptococcaceae bacterium | reverse complement strand
TTTGAATCTTGGTAATATAGGCTTAATGCCTTGTAATCCAGCAGTAGGAGGGCCAGCCAAAGGACAATTGGTAAGGGAAATTGATGCTTTGGGAGGGCAGATCGGTCTCAATACTGATCGTTCAGCTTTACAAATGCGTATGTTAAATACCGGAAAAGGACCAGCAGTACGAGCATTAAGAGCCCAAGCTGATAAGATGATGTATCAAATCAATATGAAAAAAGTTTTAGAAAATACCCCGAATATTGATGTAAAGCAAGTTTTAGTGGAAAAATTAATCGTAGAAAATGGTAAAATCGCTGGGGTGGTAGGTAGCACAGGGGCTTGTTTTCGGGCACCAGCGGTAATTTTGACCACAGGAACCTATTTAAAAGGTAGAATTATTATTGGAGAGCTTGCTTATGCAGGAGGCCCCCATGGCAATCCCAATGCTGTGGCTTTGTCTGATGATCTAAAAAATTTAGGCTTTCATTTGTTGCGTTTTAAAACAGGTACTCCTTCCAGAGTGGATCGACATAGCATTGATTTTACAAAAATGGAAGAACAGCCTGGTGATACAAACTTATTAAACTTTTCTTATGTAACGGATATAAAGGATAGAGAGCAAGTATCTTGTTGGCTTACCTATACCAATCATAATACCCATCGTATTATTAAGGAAAACTTACATCGTTCACCACTGTATAGTGGGATAATCAAAGGTACAGGTCCCCGATACTGTCCTTCTATTGAAGATAAAGTGGTAAGATTCGGTGAGAGATCTGGGCATCAAGTTTTTATCGAACCAGAAGGAAAAGATACCACAGAAATGTATGTTCAGGGGATGAGCAGTAGTTTGCCAGAAGATGTGCAAATTGCTATGTTAAAAACTTTGCCTGGCTTAGAACATGTGGAAGTAATGCGTATTGGCTATGCCATTGAATATGATGTGATTGATCCTACACAATTGAAACTATCTTTAGAAACAAAAATGATTGCAGGTCTTTTTTCTGCAGGACAAATCAATGGTACCTCTGGTTATGAAGAAGCTGCAGCCCAAGGACTTATGGCTGGTATCAATGCTGCCCAATATATAAAGAACCGCGAACCTTTGGTATTAGCGAGGTCAGAAGCTTATATCGGTGTTCTGATTGATGATTTGGTTACCAAGGGAACCAATGAGCCCTATCGTTTGATGACCTCCCGGGCTGAATATCGATTGTTATTGAGGCATGATAATGCGGATATGAGGTTAACAGAAAAAGGATACCATGTTGGGGTCATTGATGAAAACCGTTATAAAATGTTTGGGCAAAAGAAAGATGAAGTAACAGACGAAATAAACCGTTTAAGGAAAACAAATCTACCTGTTACGAAAAAAGTAAAAGAAATTTTATTACAAAAAGGTTCCACTCCATTGAAGCAAGGAACATCCATGGCAAATATATTGAAACGTCCTGAAATCCATTATCAAGATTTAATTGCCATGGGCTTGGAGCAAGAAACAATTGGGGATGAAGTCAAAGATGCTGTTGAAGTTGAAGTGAAATATGAAGGGTATATACGGAAACAGAAAGATTTGGTTGATAAATTTATCCGTTTAGAAGACAAGAAAATTCCTCCTGATATAGATTTCCTGCACATGAGAGGAATTTCTATCGAGGCGGGGCAAAAGTTGGATAAAATACGTCCTTCTTCCATAGGACAAGCCTCTAGAATCTCAGGGGTAAGTCCTGCGGATATTGCTGTTATGATGGTGCATTTGGAACAAAAAAATGTAGATAATAAAAAAAATTAAGGTGATGCAATGGAGCAAGATTTAGCCTGGTATATTGCCACTGGTGCAAAGGAATTGGGGATAGAAATTCAACAAAAGGTTTTACTCAAATGTGTACAGTATTATCATCTGTTAATGACTGAAAATCAAAAATATAATTTAACCACCATAGTAGATGAACAAGAGGCAGCCATAAAACACTTTGTGGATTCATTTTCCTTGCTTTTAGTACGAAAATTTGAAAATGAATCTGTATTGGATTTGGGCAGTGGCGCAGGTTTCCCCGGTTTCCCTCTGGCCTTTTTTTATGATGCCATACAGATTTTGATGGTTGATTCTGTAGAGAAAAAAGTCAAATTTCTTTCCAAAGTTGTAGAAAATTTAAAATTGCAACATGTTAAAGTGCTCCACCAGAGAGCTGAAAATATGGGACAAAGTGAATTGTATAGAGCAAAATTTGATGTAGTCATGAGTAGGGCTGTGGCTTCTTTACCAGTGCTACTGGAATATGGTATTCCTCTGTTGAAAATTGGGGGGGTTTTTTTGGCTATGAAAGGACCTGCTGTAGCAGAGGAAATGAATCATGCCAAACATGCATTACAGGAAATGAAGACAGAAATTATAGAAGTTAGGAATATAACCTTGCCTTTGCTTGGTGCGAAAAGAGCAATTGTTGTGATGCAAAAAATGGCTCCAACATCTAGAAAATATCCGAGAAGGCCAGGTATTCCTGCAAAAAAACCTTTGTAGAAAAAGTAAAAACCTTATTCTTTAAATATTGTATTCGTCCTATTGATAAAGATTGGAACCACTAACAAATTGTATACTTTTGTTAGTGGTTTTTACTTTTACATCTCTCCCCTCCCCCATTGGATAATCTTATTCATTTATCTTTGATTGCTAAAAATTATATTTTGCAAGTTTTTCGTATGATTCTTGTATGTATATTGGTTAGGTATGATAAGATTAGAAGGATCTTGAAATAGAATTGTTGAATTGTTTTGTCATAAAAAGGAACGGAGTGGGTAATTTGGGGAAAATCATTGCCATTGCCAATCAAAAAGGAGGCGTAGCCAAAACCACCACTGCAGTGAATCTTTCGGCATGGCTTTCCCTTATGGGTCAAAGAGTGTTGCTGGTGGACATTGATCCACAGGGAAACGCCACCAGTGGTTTGGGTTTAGATAAGGATGCGCTCAAATTTACAGTTTATGATGTACTCATCAATGATATTGCTATTTTAAATGTTATTTTGCAAACACCACTTAAGCATTTATGGATTTTACCTGCAAGGATGGAATTAGCTGGTGCTGAAATTGAAATGGTATCAATGCCTAAAAGAGAATTTCTATTAAAGGGTTCTTTGAAAAAAGCAAAGGAACATTATGATTATATTTTAATAGATTGCCCCCCTTCTTTGGGGTTGCTAACTTTAAATGCTTTGGCTGCAGCAGATTCTGTGATTATACCTATACAATGTGAGTATTATGCATTGGAAGGATTAGGACAATTATTAAATACCCTAAAATTAGTGCAGGAAAAAATTAATCAGAAATTAACAATTGAAGGTGTGCTGTTGACAATGTTTGACGGACGGACAAATCTTAGCATTCAAGTGGTGGAAGAAGTGAAAAAGCACTTTAAGAATAAAGTATATCGCACTATTATCCCAAGAAATGTAAGATTAAGTGAAGCACCCAGTCATGGAAAACCTGTTATGGTATATGACAAACGTTCCAGGGGCGCAGAAGTGTATCAAGACTTGGCTAAGGAAGTGATGGGGATTGAATAAAAAAAGGGGTCTGGGAAAAGGTTTGGAAGCTTTATTACCGGTTACCCTGGAAGATGAGAGTAATGAAAAAGTAAAATATATCAATGTTGCTGATGTCATTCCCAACACAAAACAACCAAGAAAAATGATTGATGAAAGTAAGTTACAGGAATTGGCGGATTCAATTCATCAGCATGGAGTTGTGCAGCCCATAGTGGTTCGACCTTTACAGGAAGGTAGTTATGAAATCATTGCTGGGGAAAGAAGATGGCGTGCTTGTTTGCAATTAAACATGGAACATATTCCTGCCATTGTGCGGGAATATGGTGATTTAGAAGCCACGGCTGTTGCTTTAATTGAAAACATACAAAGGGAAGATTTAAATCCCATGGAAGAAGCCATGGCATATCGGGTTTTAATGGATGATTTTGGTTTGACTCAAGAAGATTTATCAAAAAGATTAGGAAAAAGCCGTTCTTTTATTGGTAATATGGTACGTTTGTTATCTCTTCCTTTAGATATCAAAACCATGTTAATGGAGGAGAAAATAACAGCTGGGCATGCCCGGGCTGTGTTAGGTTTAAACGAGCAAAAACATCAAATGAAAATGGTGCAAAAGATTGTGGAATATCAGTTGAATGTACGTCAGACTGAAAAATTGGTAAAAGCTATGAACGAGAAAAAGCAAAGCACTCGTAAAATCAAAAGAAAACCCTACAAGATTAAAGATATTGAAAATCAAATGACCAGTGTGTTGTCTACAAATGTTAAGATAACTTCTGCCCCAGAAGGTGGAGGAAAAATTGTGATTCAATTTAATGGTGAAGATGATTTGAAATGGTTGGTAAAGGTTATTACAGGGCAGGAAATGAATGCATGAATTTAAATAAAGGCAATTGTTTCACGTGAAACAATTGCCTTTTATTTTTTAGAAATATTGATTTTCAATGTATAAAAAGCTATTAGGATTCATAGAAAAATAAATCGTTTTTTGTTTGGCAATTTTTTTGCTGATGTAAAGCTCTTTGGATTCCTTTGGCAATTAAACTTGACATTTTCATTACAATATTGAGTCTAGTATTTTGTAATACCATATATTCAAGAAACCCACCTACATTAACAACTCCAGTAATATGTAAGTCCCCCACAGAAGGTAGATTCTTATTTACACCAGCGCCAGGTTGGAGCGAGCCTTCTCCAATTTGGATACAACCAATATTCTCCGCACTTCCTAAACAAGCGTCAATGGCAATAATAATGGGATTATCGAAATTTCTTTTTATCTCAGAAATTGTTTCTTGAAGATTACTGGCATGTACAGGTTGTTCAAGGGTCCCATACACGATCATTTCATTTTCATTTGCTGCATCCAATTTCTCCCCAGTAAGAGGCCCAAGACAATCTCCTGTAGATCGATCTGTTCCAATGCAAAGCATGATTAAAGGACGCTTTTTCTCTGTTGTTAATTTATTCAATCTTTTATTCATATCCCAACTAAATTTTGCTACAGCCAGGGGATCCTCTAATCTTATTTTTGTTTTGTGGGGATTCGTGTCACATTTTAATGTATTGGCAATGTCCACTATATCCCTCCTATTTGTTGATTAATATGCTGATTCATCCATCATCTATCATTGCCTAATTGCATGATAATTATTCCTAAAAAATCCTACAGTCTAAAACTGGATGATTCATTCTATTTATATGTATGACCAATTGATGATGGTTTTATACATAAAAAATAAAAAGAAAGGGAAAACACAGGATAATTTTTTTTACTTTGCATAAGGTGTATGGAGGTGAAAGCTTTGGGGCGAATATATAGGATTGCTATGGTATATGCTGGTTCCATGATAGGAGCAGGATTTGCTTCAGGACAAGAAGTCATGCAATTTTTTACCCTTTACGGTGGCAATGGAATGATAGGCGCAATCATAGCAGGTGTTTTATTTGCTTATTTAGGTGTTGTGACAATGTTGATAGCCATTACAAAAAACACTGAAAATTATATGGGTATCCTCCAAGATATATTAAATGATAAATTGATAAAATTATTTGATGGATTGTGCATTTTAATGTTAGCTGGGGGATTTCTTATTATGCTTGCAGGTAGTGGGGCAATATTTTCAGAACAATTTGGATTTCCTGCTATTACAGGTATTGTATGTACAGCTTTATGTACGTATCTTATTTTGACAAAAGGAAATCAGGGGTTTGTGAATGCCAATGCTTTGTTAGTTCCAATAAAAATGATTGCAATTTTTTTGGTTTGCATGTTGATATTTTTATGGGGGCCTTCAAATAACAATTTTTCTGAAGAAATCACTTATAAAGAAAATGGAGCTATTTTATCAGCCTTACTATATGTTTCTTATAATATGATTGTGGCTGTATCTGTTTTATCTTCATTAGGCAAAGAAACAGCAAAAAAACAAGGTATAAGTGGAGTTTTTTGTGGTGGAATATTGATGGGAAGTATGATTTTGTTGGTGGTTATGGCACAATTCATTTGTTTACCCCATATTGTAACCTATGAAATACCACTCATGTATATGGCATCCTATTTACCTGGAAAATGTTCGTTTTTCATTAGCGGATTAATATGGCTTGCTATGTTAACTACAGCAGTGGCTGATGCCCATGGATTTGCCACTAGATTTTATCATGCTGGCAGTAAAAAGTATAGGTTTACTATTTTTCTTTTGATTATCGCCATGATTCCTTTGGCCTTGGTCAAATTTTCAGTGCTTATTAAGGTGCTTTACCCTTTATTTGGTTATTGCGGCTTTGTTCTTGTGGGGGCTTTGAGCTTATATCCTATTTTGGTTTTTCTGAAAAGGAAAAGAGGATTTTGGTTATAATTATGTAATAAAAAATGAAGATTCCTTTCTGAATGAAATCAATGATTGAGGTGCTTGTATGAATTGGATGGATGCTGCCATGCTTATTGTATTGGCTCTGTCCGTATGGCGAGGAATACAAAGGGGTCTCATAAAATCAGTAGTTCGATTGGCAAGTATTGTTTTGGGGTTTGTTGTAGCTTTTCAGTATTGTCAAACATTTGCTAGTTATTTAGAAAAGCATTGGCAAGTGGGGACCTATATTGATAAATATTTGATGAGCATATATATGAACAATACATTATCAAATGCACCCTCAGCTGCATTTGATAATATACAAGTTTTACAATCTTTAAGTCAAAATTGGTTAGATCTTTTAAAGCCAGAAAAAATGACAGAACCTTTACAATATTTGAATGGATTTTTACATAATGGGGTATTAAATGTCGTTTCATTTGTTATTTTGTTTTTAGGTGTATCTCTCCTTGGAGGATTTATTTTGGGTTTTTTAGCAAAAATCCTTTCATTTGGCTTTTTGGGTTTTTTTGATAAAATTGGAGGAGCTTTTTTTGGATTTACCCGGGGAATTTTATTCGTTATGTTATTGATTGTATTGGTGGTTTATTTTCATTGGATCTTTATGGTTGTTTCTGGAGGGGAGAATGTCAGCTGGTTTTCCAAAGTTCTATCTAACTCCCAAGGGGTGACGTATATGTTACATGGACTTGATTATTTTGATATTTCTTTGCCAGGAAATATGAAATTGTTCCATACAAACATATAACCATACTAAATTTTATCAATAATATTTATCTATTTGCATAAACAAACAATAAAAGGATAGTTTTTATAGAAATACGAAAAACTGTAGATAGATGTTTTCTGACAGTCAGTTACTATTAAAATTCACATAATGCTTTTAGGCATGGAGGGATAATGATGACAACACAAACTTTTGGCGATTCTAAAGCAACTGCCTGGGAAGGTTTATGCGAGGAAGAGCGAAAAAAAATATTCAATTTTAATGAAACTTATTTGCAATTTTTAAATGGATCAAAAACAGAAAGGGAAACAATTGATTCTTGTATTGCTTTGGCTGAAGCCGCTGGTTTTGTATCCATTGATGCATGCCCAGGACTGAAGCCAGGAGATAAGATTTATGCAGTCAATAGACAAAAACAAATGGCCTTGGCTGTGATTGGAAGTCAGCCCTTGGATGTTGGCATGAATATCATTGGTGCGCATGTGGATTCCCCTCGTTTGGATTTCAAACCAGAGCCCTTTTATGAAGATGCCTTGATGGCTTTAGCTAAAACCCATTATTATGGTGGTTTAAAAAAATATCAATGGGTAGGTATTCCTTTGGCTTTACACGGTGTTGCCATCAAAGAAGATGGGACAAAGGTTCATTTTGTGCTAGGTGAAAAAATAGGTGATCCTGTGTTCACCATTGCTGATTTGCTTCCTCATTTGGCTAAGGATCAAATGAGCAAAAAACTTTCTGAAGCCATTGAAGGAGAATCTTTGAATATATTGGTAGGGGGTATTCCCCTTGGAGACGAAAAGAAAAAGTTCAAACAATCAGTATTGCATGCATTAGCCAATGAGTATGGATTGGAGGAAGAGGATTTTATCAGTGCAGAAATAGAAGCTGTCCCTGCATGGCCTGCTTCCAGTTTAGGCTTTGACCAAGGTTTTGTGGGTGGATATGGACAAGATGACCGGGTCTGTGTTTATACAGGATTAAAAGCTTTGCTTGAACTAGCAAATCCCCAAAGAACCGCTGTCTTGTTATTGGTTGATAAAGAAGAGGTAGGAAGTATGGGAAACACAGGAATGCAGTCATTGTTTTTTGAGAATTTTGTAGCTGGTATTATTGCTGCAACCACAGGAATGAATGATGATTTACGAAGAAGAATCGTTTTATCCCATTCCCGGGTCATCTCAGCTGATGTTAGTGCAGGATTGGATCCCAATTATCAAGCGGTCATGGATAAATACAATACCCCGCGGTTAGGTTGTGGTGTTGTGCTTACAAGATATACTGGTGCTAGAGGGAAAAGTGGGACCAGTGAAGCATCTGCTGAATATACAGCTTTGATTCGGCATATTTTTAATCAGCATAAAATTGTTTGGCAAACTGGTGAGCTTGGTAAGGTGGATCAAGGTGGTGGTGGAACCATAGCTTATATGTTGGCCAATTATAATATGGATGTGATAGATTGTGGAGTAGCATTGTTAGGCATGCATTCACCTTTTGAAGTATCCAGTAAAGTGGATGTGTATATGACATATCAAGGGTATAAAGCTTTTTTGGCCCATCAATAAAATGACCAGAAAAAGACTATCAATAGG
>CATZDY010000106.1 GCA_958417755.1 uncultured Peptococcaceae bacterium | reverse complement strand
GGATGTTTTTTCCAGATCAATGGTCACTGTATCCCCTGTTTGCTGGCTGATTTCCCTTAACCCTTGATAGGGAATAAACACTTTGCCCAATACAGTATCCACTATAAGCCCCATGGCAGTCTGGTCCACCAGTTCTTGGATGAAACTTTGGGGCAATGCCACAAGAACACGACCGGGCTCTCCAGTGATATGCGGTTGGATGACCAACTGGCTGCTTTGGGCTTGCTCAGCTTCTGCCAAAAGCTGTTCCCCCATGGTGGAGGTAATGGTCACCCGGGCCAGCCCTTCCTGGGTCATAACCTCAGGATTGAATGTGGTTAAATCTGCTTTGGAAACAATGGATTCCCCGGAAATAACCTTATTTTCTCCCTTGCCTCCAGAGGATCCACCACCACCGCCCCCGGAAGAAGAAGCACTTTGGCGGGTAAACACAGCGGATACCACAGGACTTTCCTGCATTCCCTCTTTCATGGCAATGGCTTTGACTTCCGTGGTTTTACTCAGCTGTATTGGTGTGGTATATGGCTCACTGGCGCTGTTAGGTTTTGTACCATCAAGGGTGTAATGAATGGCAGCACCCGGTGTGGCACAGGCCAATTGCACCTTGACATTTCCACTGAAACCACCGCCTGAGGGGGTAAAAACCGGTGCCTCAACCCTGGGGGATTGTCCAAGAACCATCGCCACTTCTACAGTTCCTTCCCGGGGGTCCAAATCAGTATCTCCTTGATCTTCCAGGAAAAACCGAATGTCATATACTGTGTTGGGATTTAACTCCTGGTCAGCGGGCACTGCTTCTCCCCAGGCATCGGTCAACTGCCACTGGGCAGCCTCCATGGGGACATATTGTTGCCCAGGGGTTTGCAAAAACAAGGTCAATGCTGAGGGGATTTGGGACAAACCATTGATCCGGAATGCCACCAGCGTCTCAGGGTCTTGGGGGGAAATAACCGCTGAGCAAAGGTAAGAAGCCGGGGTCACTGCCATCCCGCTGCCTTGGCGCAAAGCCGTCTCTTCTAGCACATAGCGTTTGGTTTTATCCAAATCAATCCTTTGCATCCGGGCATCGGGCAGGTAAACAAAGCGGTCCTGTAACCGGAGCAACTGTTGCTTATTGGTGGGACAATACAGGGCATTGCCCGTCACATCCACAATCATCCCCACAGCCATATTGTTATAAGCTGGCTCAGAGGATACCGGTACTTCCAACACTGTTTCTCCGGTATCAAAATCCAAGGCATAATAGCTCCACATGGAGGTATCAAGATTTTGCCAATACCCGTACAGATACCCTGTACCTGTGGCCAATTTGATCATGGAGGTATCCCGGATATCCTCCCGAGTCCACAAGGTTTGTGCAGTATACCTATCCCCTTGGCGGATGAAATCCACCCGTTCTACCCCGGGGTCTAACATCACATTGCCCTGTTGGATCCAATGGGGATCATAAATATTTTCATAGGTCTGGATGGATGAATCCGAACCAGGTTCCGTGAGCTCTGCATTGCCAGCCCCAAACCAATTGCACACCACCACAGAAGTGCGGCTGGGGTCAGCGGAATACACCAAGATTGAATTTTCCACCGTAACTTGGGTATTTGTCGGCAGTTGATCCAATATGGGGGTTTGGGCCACAATATCACCGGTTTTTACGGAAAGGGCCAATAGGTTGACTGGATCCAAATTGTCTGTAAATAAAACCAAATCATTGGTTAAGGTAGGGGTTGAACCGCCCCCCCAGGCCAAGCCTCCTCCAGTGATCCGGGATCCATCAGCAGGCCTTTTTACCCCCACACTTTCATAGGGAGTGCGCCATTTGATTTGCACCCCCTGATCCGCGGTGGCCAAATAACAAGCTTTGTTGGACAAAATTACCACCCCTTCAGCACAGGAAGAGATGCCATTTTCCGCCCCCTCACCACCGGTTAGGCGATAAAAAAATAAATTATCATCCAAATCCATTGCTTCCCCTTCCCCGGATGACAAGGCCCTGTCAATATATTCCCGGGACAAATACCCCATAAATCCGTCGGGATTATGGGCAGGATTGATATGAAATCCTCCGGTAACAAACCAAAGATTCCCTTGATAATCAAAAATAATGCTCAAAAGCTTGGTGCTCAAATCCCCTTCCCCAGATTCTTCCTGGGTATTTAGGCTTTCTTCCAGGTCCTGTTGCGGGGCATTTTCTATGTTCCCTGCCTCTGGCGTGGATTCCGTCTCTTCCAAGGAAACAGAGTTTTCCTTTTCTATTCCACTCTTTGGCTCTTGGTGTAGGCCCTCTTCTTCTGGAGTTAATTCCAGGGGGCTCCCTTCTTTGCTATTATCTTCTTTTCCCAGCCCCTCTTCCTGGGCCTCCATGACCCCAGGCTCTTCCTCCATTGCCTGGTCAATGGTTAATCCTTGAGAGCTTTCCTCTTCTCCCTTTTCCCCTTGCATCAGCAGTTCCTCTGGGAAAGAATCTTTGTTCCCTTGTTCTTCAGATTTCCTTTGTTCTGCCCCTAAATCAGTCTCCGCATCCTCAACATCCTGGGCTCTTTCTTCTCTCCAAGCAGCAGCTTCCTCTTCTTGTTGTGGAGACAAAGATAGTTGCCCCAATTTCTTTTGCGCCACCTCAACTATATCCACATCCAAAACCTTTTCAAAGGTAGAAAGAAGCTGTCCCTTTTCATCCGTGGTTTTGAGCATTATCACATGTCCGTGATTGGTGGGAAGCACAATATGGCCCTGGGCGTCCACAAAGGAATAGGAAATCTGGACAGTATATTGCTGCTGATCATCCCGGGTAGGCACAAAACTGCCGTAGGTCTCAATGACATCGCTGGCCAGATTTCTTATAGCCACCCCACCCAAATAAGGCACCACAGCCCGTCCAGCATTATCAAAAAAAGCAGCTGGCGGGGCATTGGGAGATTCCTGATCCACGGCAAATTGCCATTCCGGATTTATGCCCAAGGAAGTCACGGCATCCGTTACATCAGAGCTATAGGGATCATTGTGAATAATGGAATCCCCCTGGCCCATATAGGGATTGGGAATCACATCATTCTTTGGCAAAGGCTTAGGTACCATGGCTGGCCACTGCTCTATAGGTTGCCCCACTGCCTCTGGATTTGTTTCATTGGCCCAAACCGCTGTGCTGGAAAAAACAAGCAGAATGATGCATGCCATGGCCAGATACTTTTTCATTGTATCCATCCTCCTTTTGCAAATAAAAAAAATCAGACCAAAGAAAATGAAAACATCACCCTGGCCAAAGGGCTCAAATTTCACTCTCCTTGAAAAAGACGCACCCCTTCATTTTGGCCTAATCCTGATACAATGAATACAGGAGCAAAATCAAGGGATTATATTTGTTGTTTCAACCAATGCAAGAATTCATCCGTTACATATGTAAATTCCACCTGCACATCCGAACCTTGGCGAATCAAAAATTCCGATAAGCCGAACTCCGTACCATTGTCCGCCCAATCATAGGTATAGCCCAGGCGGGTCCAAGGACTGCCGCTGGTAGGTACATAGGATTGTTCCATGGTTTCCTCAAACCATTTTTGGTATGCCTCATCTACTTGACCAGTAAAATAGTCGGTCATCACGCTTTGGGTAATATCCGGCACATAGGATGGGCGAATGATATCCTCTGGCTTTACCCAAAGGGCGGAAAAATGGGTATATTCCTTATTCGGTGCCAGGCCTATCAGTTCTTTGAAGCGCAAATCCCAGTCCTTGACCCCTTCGTGATTGGCAGCAAACCATTTCTTCATTTCTCGGTCCGTAAAGGTCCAAACCTCGCCCCAATCCGTGGTCACCTCTGTGCCAGGTTGGTAACTATCAGGATATTGATGCCAAGTCAAAAGCAGTACCCTATCCCCAGACTCATTCCAAGTCACCATGGGGCTATCCTTTGTAATGGCAGTCACAGGAAGAATTTCTTCTGGCTCTATGGTCTTGGCGTCCACCAAAGCTGCTGCATAAAGGGCCTCAATGGGGTCAGCTTTTTGCTGTTCAACAATCTGCCAATAGTGCTGCAACACCACTGCAGCCTCTGCCCGGATACAGGGATCTTGGGGCCGCAAACTACCGTCCGGTTCCCCAGTAATGATATTGTTTTGGGTACAATACAGCACAGCATCCTGATAGGAAGAAGCAATGAGCCCCGCGTCAGTATAGGAAAGGACAACCCCCTCCTGGGGCACGGATATATTGGCACTAGCCTTTAGGCCTTGGTAAACCATGGCAACCATTTCTTCCCGGGTCAGCCTGCCATCCCCATTCATATAGGCCGTAATTCCATTTTCCTTGGCCCAAGCCAAACAAGCCGTGCCCTTCGTTCTGCCGTCATCCCCCAAACCCGAAGCATGGTGGAGGGCTTCAATAAAATCCGTCTCCCCCATTGTCTCTAACGGCGCAAAGGAAGTGGGAGTAAGCCCTGTCATAATTTGATGTGCCAGATTAAAATCCACAGCTTCGTGATACCAAGCTGTGGAATCAATATCCCCAAAAGACTGGCAGACTTCTTGGCTTTTGTCCGCCAAAGCGGGGAAAGCGCCCCCTAATAGACCAAGACATAGCAACAAGCTGATGACAATACATTTTGCCTTTTTCATTCCGTGATATTCCTCCTCGTTTCTTTACATACCCTTATACCCGTAACAGAGGTTTTTCCAAGCTGACTGCGTTTTATATGGTTCTTATCCACCGCTTTCTTGCTCCTCTGCCAGGTTTAAACAATCCTTGGGCTTACCCTCCTTTCCCTTTGTATTTTGATTTATTTAACGAATGAATCAATTTTATCACGGATTTTTGGAGTAATTGACACTATAACATGACCTAAATCCTCTGACAATATTTCTCGCATAAAACGCTATTTTATCGCACCAATTGCCCGAACCCTACGCTGCGTAAAAGTTATGTAAGCCTCAAAATGTCTTTTTCTGTTTTTTCCCTTTCACCAATATACATTTTACGACCATTTCACACAAGTTCGCACTCCCCCTTCCTTATAGAGAAACCCAAAAAGGAAGTTATACTCCTCCATAAACACCATGCAATTGATTCTTTTGTAAAATATTTCAATATAAAAGCTGGTAAACGCATAAATATTCACTACATGCAAAATAGGCAGCTGACATAATCCGAAGAACCTCGATTCTTGAATTATGAAATGAGAATGCTAAACTTTTATTATATATCAATTGTTTTAGATGAAGTGCTGAAAATATCTTTTCATTTCTAAACAAAACAGTAACTCTGTTTTATTGATAACTATGGATATATTCTTTCCCTTAAGCTTTTTTCACTTATTGCATAGTAAGAAATTGCCTGAGGAAACCATCAACATTAAAATCAGAAAGAAGATTTATAGAAAGGGATATGAGAAGGAAAGTACATCATACATGGCAATAAATGCCCTAATAAAACGTGGCTCTAGGAATAAAATGGCACTTATACTGATTTATCAAAAGAATTGAATATAAGGAGCTTCATACTGGGCTGTCTGTATACCACTCCTGTTGTTTCAGTGCGGATATTGAAACCAAACTCGCATCAGCTCAGCACTGTGGCAAACAAATTTGCCTTGTTCAAAAAGAAACCATATCAGCCTATCAAGTCCTCCACTTATCATCCAGTATTCATAAATTTGTTTTACTGTCAGCATTGGCGGTACTGGAACAATGAATGGAATAGATACTTGCATTCTCAATATAAAGCGGATGAATGATACTTTTTTACAACTCAAATTATCAGGAAAAGATTTTGATATTGAAAAGAAAGCGATAATCTTTGATCTATCATATGTTTTTTAAAATAAAGTTTGTTTAATTTTTTCTAGCAGCAAGCCTATTCAATATATTTTCCTATCTCTTCATAATTATTTTATCGTAATCTGTCGAAAATTTATTTTCACGATATACAACATAAGGTACCCATATGCAAGTATACGTTAGAGATATATCGATATAAAGCATGTTCTATCTATATATATCATTCATCATCTTTTATATTAAACCTATACTGGTTCTTTCCAGCATTTTTGGCGCTGTATAATGCATCGTCTGCTTCTTGATACAGTGTTTCAAAGGACTTATTTTTGCCAGAACCAAAAGCAACTCCACAACTATATGTAATAGGAACTGTTTCATACCCTAGCAAAAAATGACTGTGAATTTGACTGCAAATGTTTGCAAGATCCTCTTTCAGCTTTTGGGTTGACAAGAAACCATAACAAAAAACGCAGAATTCATCGCCACCAACCCTGCCCACAAACGCATTTTGGGAAAATGTATTCTTCAATATGCCGGCAACTTGAATGATGACCTGATCACCCACAGGATGCCCATAGGTATCATTCACCACTTTGAAATTGTCAATGTCAAACATTAAAAAGGCATAAATATCATCTTTCCCATTTGTTGCAGGCACGCTAAGATTTGTTCGGTGAGCACTTTTTTATTAAAAACCCCGGTCAATGGATCCAATTCCGCCAGTTTTTCTTTGGTAATATCTTCTAAGATACCAATCACTCGTGTGGGCTGTTGCCCCTGATTGGAAACAGATGTGATGGAAACCCTGTACCAGACAATGGTTCCGTCAGCCAAAAAAGCTTTGATAACACATTCACTTTTAGGCATTCCATCAAGAATATCATGCAGAGAATGTTCCAGAAGGCGAACTGATTCATCATCAATCACCCCTTCTAAGACAAGGCAGTCTTTTAAATGTTTACATGAGGTTTCATAGTGAACCACCTCTTTGGTTCTACGAAAATTTGTGATATTTCCTGTTTGAAAGTTATATTCAAAAATAATATTGCTTGTTCTCTCCAGTGCTATCCGAAAACGTTCCTCACTAATCGCCAGTTCCTCCGCCTGCTGTTGAATCTCCTGCTTTTGTCGAAGTAGCTCTTTGGTATAACTCTTTTCTTTTCGCAAATTATAGTTGGTATACACAGCTAGAATCGCCAAAAGGACAAACAAGGTCAGGATAAAAAGTTGGCTGGATGCAGTGCTATTTGAAGCAATTTTTTGAATGTATTGGCTTAAAGTATCTCCATAAAAACCAACAAAAAAACCCCAGTTTGTTTCCTCCATCGGTCCATAGACCAAATAGTTTGTAAATCCCTCCCACTGATAGGTACCCCAACCGGTCTTTCCTTCCAAAGGAAGCCGTTCCAAATCAGCCACGGATTTAGATTCCTTATCAGCATCCATTAGCTCCAGTGAATTATATTCACTTGTAATCCAATCGTAATTTTTCTTTCTTGATGTGGCGATATTTCTGCCATCTCCAGAGATGATATAGGCCAGTCCTTCACCAGTCTGAAATTGAATATCCTCAATCCACTTGCTAATGCAATATCCATTCAGCCGTACCAGAAGCAATGCCACCACCTGTCCATTTTGGCGCAAAGGTGCTGCGATGGACAGAATGTAATTCCCGCTTTCATCGAAATAAGGATCAATGACAACCGTCTCTCCACTGGAAAAAACGGCATTCAAGTCAGTTTTTAACTTCCAGTCCAGGATTAACCCCTTTGCAGTGACAACCTTTCCCTGGGGTGTGCAGTACCAATAATCAATACCATCCTGCGGAAGCTGCAGTTGAGACAAAATGGTAACACGCTCATTGTATGTACCTTTCACCAACTGGTTAGAATTCTGCGAGGCAGTATTCTGTAAATTTGTTTTTAAATCCCTAAGATTATGCTCCACCTTCTGAATACCCAAATCCCGCATAACTTGCATGGTTTCTATTGTATGGGTTACAGAAGCATCAAAGAATCTTTTGTTAATTGTGTGATAAGTAAATCCGTATAGAAAGACTGCAAACAAAATCAAAATGAGCGTCATCAAGATAGAAATTAAAATATTTTTTCGTTGCATTGCATACCCCACACTGACTAGAATGACTGAAATACAAAATATATGTATTTGTAGTTTATTTTAGATTTAAAAAGTAAATTCCTCTATTGTATAATCCATAACGCACTTTACGGAAATCTATCTTCATCCACCAAGACAAACTGCTCAAAAATCAATCTCTTCAAACTCACCCGTTCTTACTCATTTAAAAAGTCGTCCCTAATTCAAATTAGAAACGACTTTTTATATCACAAAACCCTTATCTACAAACTTTTTTCTTTCCTATAAATACTTCTATGGGCACCTTATAAACTAAAGTTTCATCCCTGCCAGCGCGGGTTTTAAATTTCTTATTAGTAATTTATAAATTTATTTTATCTAAAAAATACTCCCATGGCAAGGCTAATTTTTCCATCATTCTGCCACTGGCTATCTTACCAATCAAAAAATTAAAATTTTTCATTGCACCCTGATTTCACACCATTAGGAAAATAACATAATATCCTTTTCAAATACTTACTTAAAAGCTCCTGACTTTTGCTCTTAAAAGATTGTACCATATCCACTATATGAAAAAATATTAATGCTTATCCCATTGACAACCTTGCAATAGAGTATACCTTTCAAAGGGAATTTAGTCAGTTCTATATGATTCAACATCCTTTAATATCAGTGTTGCTGGTATGTCAAGCTCTTTTCTTTTTTTCATAAACTCATCCATATTTGAACCAATATACATCGTAGGGATTGAGGTATCTATGATATAGTAAACCTCCTGGTTCTCATCAGGTATCTTGTGATGATTGTAATCATTGGCATATTTTAAATTAACCTGTTGTGCTATTTGAAATATCATTTGTTGAAGACTTGTAAAAGCCCAAA
>CATZDY010000105.1 GCA_958417755.1 uncultured Peptococcaceae bacterium | reverse complement strand
CCAATAAGCGTACTGGTTTATAGGGTCGAAAGATTAACATCACTGCCAAACGATTGGTTATCCATCCAATTAAAGCTCCCACCACAGGCATACATATAACCTGCAAAATAGCCATAAATACCACACCTCTTCTTGCTATTCTATCACATTCACCAGCAAGATTGGGAGAACCCAAAGGAAGGAAAAATTTACTATCCTATTTATATCATAATAAAACAAGCATATTCTTTGCTGATTCATAAGCATAGTTTGGCAGAAGTTAAACAACAAACTTGAGTTGAATACACAAAAATAGCACCCAAAAAATTTGAAGTGCTATGGCTTTACATTGTATGATGATTATTAAAAATCATGTTAGCAATCAACTACTCCTCAATTAACATCAATAATTTTTCATGAATATGAAAATTCAACTGTGTCATTACTTTGCGTAATCCGGCATCTCCGGATAAGAGGAAATTATTTTCCCAATTTCCCAACAGATATAGTACGAAATCCAAATACCCATGAGCCAAGGTGAGGGTATATAATTCCCGATACCTATTGTTGTCTGGTTGACAGCCAATTTTCTGGCCAACCGGGTTTTTATGCGTTAGTTTAAAATTGCTCATTGTTTTGTTCTCTTTTGTCCAAGAAACAATTCCGTCAATGGGAAGTACTTCTTCCCCACAAGTATCACAGATAAAATTGGACAATCAATATACCCCCCTTAATCATCTGCATCATTGTATACTATCATCAACATGGATTGTAAAACTAAAGTATAAATTTTTATTATTTATTAATATTATATATTTATATATATCCTTAAGCAATAAATGAACATCATAAAATAATAATTCCATAAAATTACCAAAGATCCTTTGTCCTAAACGACATGATTCATTATAACTTTGCCTACTACCCCAGAATAAAAGCAGGAATTCTTCATAAAGCGTTAGAATAGTAAAAGTTAATTCAAGAAGGAGCTTATGGCATTGAGAACATGGTATATAGAAGATGCTGGCGGTGGCTGTAAAGCTTTTCCAGAAATCGTTGTGCTAGTATCTGAAGAACCGCAAGAAATTCATACAGCAACCATTCCTCTTACCTGGGAAAGTGGCGAAAGCTATGAGGAATTAGTAAGAAAAAAAGTAGTGACTATGATGTCAGAGGCTGGGGTCAGTAAAGAGGATCATATTTTAGTCTGCTCAGGGAATATTTTTTATGGTTTACATGCTTGGTTGAGCCAGGAAAAATACCAATGGGAAACCACAAAAATGGATGGTTTGGCCCATGAAGTAGCAGAAGATACTTTTTACCAACAAATTGTAAAGGCCGGATTTCCCCCCCATATTAAAATGATAGATAGAAATTATAAAGACTTTTATCATGAAGTAGAAAAATGGGTACAGGAAGAAGAATCCCGCCACCTTTATTTAAAAGACCGCTTGGTTCGGCAGAAACCATTAAAAAGCAGGTATCTCTTGCGAGGCAATGGCTCTCATCAGCTCCATTGTTCCCAATGTAAAAAAACAATTATGCCTTATACTCCCATGGTAGAAGTAAAATATCGCCAAAATGGCAAAAAGATAAAAAAACAATTTCATCCAATATGTTCACCCATTGAGCCCACCAAAAATAAATTAAAGTCTTTTATTGGTATTTTGCACCATAAACCTGTTACCGGCATATTGGCAGTGAATAAAACAGAAACTTGCTGTTCCATTTGTCAGCAACCCATTTCTCTTGGAGAGGAAGCTTTCTTTTTTTATCCGCAAAAAACAACACTTGCTGTCTGTCATTTGTCATGTATTACGCCAATGCTTCCAAGGACTGAATGAAACGAGGCTTAAATTGCACATAATCAGCACTGACCAAATAAAATTGGATCCCCCATTGGTTTTGGGGCAAGCGACAATGACAAGCTTTTCCATGAAGATGTCCATACACCACAGTTGACACTTTATATTTTTCAAACAGTTCAATGAAACCACTATACTCATGCTTTTCATTGGTGGGCATATAGTGCATCATCACAATAATTTCCTTAGCTCCTATGGCACTCCTTAAGGAGTTTTCCATGCGCATTAATTCTCGTTCATAAATTTTACCATCATGGTGCTGGAAATATACACCATTGGGACAAAGCCATCCCCGGGATCCGCAAATTGCCACCTTGCCCCATTGCACATGATCATTTTGAATCAATTGCATGGTAGCTGGCATTGCTGCCCTGGCCTTTGACAAAGATTGCCACCAATAATCATGATTTCCCTGAACAGCAATCTTATGCCCTGGCAATAATTCCAGGTATTTCATATCCCAGCGGGTCTGTTCCAAACGCATGGCCCAAGAAATATCTCCAGGTATTAATACAATATCTTCTGGCTGTACTAAGGAAAGCCAATTGTCATATATTTTTTGCGTATGGTCAATCCATTTGGCATCAATTTCTGACATTGGTTTATATTGGGCTTCTTGCCAAGCGTGGATAGTAGGATCTGCGGCAAAGGATAAATGCAAATCACTGATGGCATATATCTTCATCATTCTCTCCTAATCACCTGTAAAACTTTTTCTATCATATCATATTAAAATCAAATAGCAATAACATACAATTGATTCTTAATCTCATTGTTTGCTTTCATAATGGGAATGAAATACAAGAAATTAGGAAATAATTTTTCATTAAAAACTATCATGCAATTCTTTTTTGAGGGATAATTATCTGATAATTAATAAAATAATAAATTTATCTTCAAGTTTATTTATTTTTTGGAGGATATGAGAAAACCATATCGAAAAATTATATAACAATCGTGCAGTGAATTGATGGGGACTGGAGTCCCCATCAATTCACTGCATCATTTGCTATCATCCCATGCTTCTCTAAAGGAAGTGGGAAATGATCAAAATTCAGCAAATTAATGTGGGAGGGTTTTCGTTGGATATTACTGTAAACAAAGCAAAAGTGTTAAAAGAAAAGCCCCAGGAAAGTCATTTAGTTTTTGGCACTCAATTTACTGATCACATGTTTGTGGCAGACTACTCTCCGGACAAAGGTTGGCACGATCCCCGCATCATACCCTATGGGCCTGTGACCTTAGATCCCTCCACCATGATTTTCCATTATGGCCAAGGTATCTTCGAAGGCATGAAAGCATATTGCCGAGAGGACGGCAAAATAGGCATCTTTAGACCTCGTTCCTATTTATCCCGCATGAATCGTTCTGCCCAACGGTTATGCATCCCGCAAATTGACGAGGAATTTGCTTACCAGGGTTTGATGGAATTATTAAAGTTGGAACAAGATTGGGTCCCCAAATCTTTTGAAACCTCTTTATACATTCGGCCATTTATCATTGCCACGGATCCCTTCTTAGGCGTTCGTCCATCTTATACGTACCGCTTTTTCATCATCTTATCCCCAGTAGGCGCTTATTACCCCGAAGGGTTCAAACCAGTTAAGATTATGGTCACAGATGAATATGTACGGGCCGTGCGGGGTGGCATTGGTCATGTAAAAACCCCTGGCAATTATGCTGCTAGCATTCTAGCAGCCAAGGAAGCCAAAGAAAAAGGATATACCCAAGTACTTTGGCTGGATGGGGTTGAATTAAAATATATTGAAGAAGTGGGTACCATGAATATTTTCTTTGTCATCAACAATCAATTGATTACCCCACCCTTGGAAGGCAGCATTTTAGGTGGCATGACAAGGGATTCTGTACTGGAGGTTGCCCGTAAATGGGGGTTGGATACTGCAGAACGACGCCTATCCATAGACGAAGTGGTAGATGCAGCCCATAAAGGCACCTTGCAGGAAATATTCGGTACTGGAACTGCTGCTGTCATTTCTCCGGTGAATGAACTAAAATGGAAAGATGAAACCATTGTACCTGGTGATGGGAATGTGGGAGAACTTTCCCACAAATTCTATGAACACATTACAGGCATCCAGTATGGCAAAATTCCGGATGAATTCAATTGGGTAGTAGAATTATAAGCCACACCCAAAGGGCTTGGATAACAAAGCTACACCAAAACAAATGCAATCATATTGAAAGCGGTGGATTTACATATCCACCGCTTTTTTGCTATCATTGATACCAATTGTCCTGCTTTGCTTAATAATTCTGGCACCGCACTTCAAAATATGCCTGAGGGTGGGCGCACACTGGGCATACTTCCGGCGCTTGATCTCCGGTATGAATATGGCCGCAATTTCTGCATATCCATTGGGTAGGTGCATCTTTCTTAAATACTTTGCCCTGCTCTAAATTGGCCAATAAAGCTCTAAAACGTTCTTCATGCTCTTTTTCAATTTTGCCAATCATATGAAACAAAGCAGCAATCTGATCAAAGCCTTCTTGTTTGGCCACTTCTTCAAAGTTTTTATACATATCTGTCCACTCATAGTTCTCACCAGCTGCTGCTACCTTTAAATTAGTTGCTGTATCTCCAATTCCATCCACTAATTTAAACAATAATTTGGCATGTTCTTTTTCATTGGCTGCTGTTTCTTCAAAAATTTCAGCAATCTGCTGATAACCTTCTTTACGGGCTACGGAAGCAAAATAAGTATATTTGTTCCGGGCTTGGGACTCACCTGCAAAAGCTGCCATAATGTTATCGCCAGTTTTACTATCTGCTAATTTCATATTTTTATTCCTTCCTTTCTTTTTGCAAATTTTCCAATATGGTCTGCCATTGGCAATACTTTTCTATATTTTCCATGGCTAGCCTTTTTCCTTCCTGATCACCGGGTTTTAATTTATGCGTAACCAAATGCAGCCTCTCCACCACAGTATACGTATCATAATGAACCAACAAAACCGGTACGTTTTTCTCCTCTGCCCGGGCCAATACCCGCACATCAGGATACAATCCCCCAGTTAAAATCAATACAGAGGTTCCTGTTTCCAGGGCCGCTAAAGCCAAATCTGATCGATCCCCTCCTATGATTACCGCTTTATCCGCAGCCCGGCGCAAGAAACGCAAAGCACTCTCCATGGTCATGGCACCAATGATAATATCTTGAATTTGTAAATCCAATCTATCATGACCAGTCAGCACTTCCCCCCCTAATTCCTGGTTAAATTCTTCCACTGTAGGAGCGGAAATAAACTCTTGTCTGGGTATTATGCCCAAAGAAGTATAACTTTTTTCTTTCAATAGAGGAACATATATCCCTTCTGTCTTAGCCAGCAAAGGACGAGGGATATTGTTGAAAATATTGCCCACCACAGGCACATTTTTGTAACGCAACAGTTCATTGTAAGAAAGATATTGATCCAGGCTAAAATCATTCTCTATTTTAACAGCCAACAATGCTGCAGCATCCATTTTCTGCGCCAAACTCACATCATCCAAACCCCAAGACATCATAACATAGGGGAAAACCGAACCATCCACCACCACAAAATCAGCTTCTTTGGACACCCGCTGATACGCTGTTATGATATTATCAATCTGCTCCTTTTTATCTTGGGTTGATAAATAGGAAAAGCCAACCCGCACAGGCATTATGTCTTCCATGTTGGCTTCCATGCCCAAGGCTTCCTTCATCATCAACACATCACTATCCATCTGCCCTTCATGATGCCTAGAGGTAAATCCCACAGGTTTAAAATAAGCGACCTTAAAGCCTTGCTGGATGAACTTCAGGGATAAACCCAAAGCCAGCAAAGTTTTGCCACTCCCTGGAGCACCCATGATATATAAATTTCTCATTCGTTTCACCTCACCATTTCGTTTTATTCATATTCAACATTACGATTAAGCAAACAAATTCATGGATATATACTTTAAGCCTTTGATATGGTTATTTTTACATCCAATGCGCTGATGGAATTAGGATACACAAATACCGGGTTTACATCCAATTCCGTTATTTCCGGAAAATCTAAAACCAGTTTGGCCACCCGTCCTACAGCATCCACCACAGCATCAATATCCCCGGGCTCGCTACCTCGATAACCCCTAAGCAAACTATAGGATTTGGTTTCTTTTAACATATTCTTGATTTCACCCAAAGTAAGTCCTTGCACCAATCGAAAAGCCACATCTTTCATTAAATTTACATAAATTCCCCCTAAACCACAGGCAACCATAGGACCAAATTGCACATCACGGCTCATGCCAATAATGAGTTCCGTTCCTTTAGGCATCATCTTATTTACTTCCACCCCATATACCACTGTTTGCGGCATAAATCGTTGCACACTGTCCAAAATATCCCGAAAGCCCCTCTGGACTGCTTCAGGGGTATCCAGATTTACTTTCACTCCACCCACATCTGTTTTATGCAAAATTTTTGGGGAAGCCACTTTTAAGACCACTGGGTAGCCAATGTTTTCCGCAATTTCCACGGCCTTTGCAGGTGTGGTGGCCAAACCCACAGGAGCGGCAGGGATACCATAGGCCTTCGCCACTTCCGCTGCTTCACTTCCTAATAATACCAAACGGCCGTCTTTTAGCACATCATAAAAAATTGCTTTCACCGTCTTTTGATCCACATCAGGAAAATCCAACGGCCCCTCATGCAAGGCTTGCTCCCGATACTTGCCATATTGAGCCATATAATGGATTCCCTCAATGGCTGGTTCAGGAAAAGTATAACAAGGAATATCTTTATCTGCTAACATCTGAGCACCTTTTAGCAACTCCTCGCCCCCCATGTAGGAGGCAATAAACATTTTATCCGGATACTTCAGCTTCATGTCAATCAAAGCCTGACCGGTCTCAATAGGCTGGGTCGTTGCTGTTTGGCACAATAAAAGCATCACCACATCTGTATTGGGATCCTGGCAAACCTGTTCCAAAGCAAAACGATATCGATCCGCTTTGGCATCTCCTAAGACATCCACAGGATTATAAATGCCGGATTCCGGGGGTAATCCTTCCCGTAAAGCATCAATGGTTTCTTTATTATAACGGGCCATAATCAAACCATTGTTTTCAACATTATCCGTGGCAATAATACCAGGGCCCCCTGAATTGGTAACAATGGATACCTTATCTCCTTTGGGCAATACACATTTAGAAAATACGGTGGCCAAGTCAAATAGCTCCGTCATGGTCTTAGCTCGAATTACACCGCATTGTTGAAAAGCTGTATCATAGGCTAAATCACTTCCCGCCAAAGCACCTGTATGGGAAGATGCTGCCTGGGCTCCGGCTTGACTAACCCCTGATTTCAAAATAATAACCGGCTTTTTTTTGGTTGCTTTGGACACAACCTTTAAAAATCGTTCCCCATCGCTAACATCTTCAATATAACATAAAATGACCTTTGTATAAGGGTCATTGGCCGCTTCCTCAATAAAATCTATCTCTGATAAATCAGCTTTATTGCCCAAACTAACCACCTTGCTAAACCCTATCCCCATGGTACGGCTCCAATCAAGAATAGCCACCAGCATAGCACCACTTTGGGAGAGAAAAGCAATATCCCCTTTCATTGGCTGAACCGATGCAAAGGAGGTATTGATTTGCAAATGTGTATCTATCATACCCAAACAATTGGGACCTAACATTCGTATATTGTGGTTTTTACAAATATCTAGGATTTGTTTTTCTTTCGCCAAACCTTCTTTTCCGATTTCTTTAAATCCAGCAGTTATCACCACTAAATACTTTACACCTGCCTGGGCACACTCTTCTGCCACTGAAACCACAGCTTTGGCAGGTACAGTCACAACAGCCAAATCCACTTGTTCCGGTACTTCTTGCATTTTTGGATATGCCTTTAAATCTAAAATTTCTTTTTCCTTAGGATGAATAGGAAAAATTTTTCCAGGATATCCGCTGTCCAATAGATTCTTGACCACAGCATACCCTATTTTTTCAGGTTTACTGGACGCACCAATCACTGCCACTGTTTTAGGGTTAAAAATCTCGCTCAACGTACTCACATATTTCACCCCGCTTTTTCGCATTTTCATTTTATTTATATCAAAACCAAATATCAAATGATATAACGTTCTTTAACTTGATTATATAGAGTAAAGGCAATAGAGTAAATATTTCCAAAGAAAATGTTACTATTGCAAATACACATTTTTTTGACAACATTCAGTCATTGTTATCATTGCCCCAAAGGGTTAAAAACAAACAAAACCAATTGTTATTTTGCTAGATTTCCATCTACCTAAGGCATATAAATGACTATCTTAGCACCAAAACAGCAGCCCCTTGATTGGTATTGCAGGAATAATTAGGTCTGCAAAGGAGGCCAAAGGTTTTTCATATCTGTTGTTTTCAATGCTGTTAACATTTTTTGGGTTACATCAGGGTATCGATTTTTTAATTCCCTGATTACTTGTTTCATTTCTTCCCTTTTGGTTTTCCCATTCACAGGACAAGGATTTTTAATCACAGGTACTTTTCCCAATAAGGCTAATTCTTTTACTGTTTCTTGTTCCAAATAGATTAAAGGCCGAATCATATGAATATCCCGTCTATCCAAGTAAGTATTTGGCTCAAAAGTCCTAAATTGACCATTATACATGAGACTTAGAAAAAAAGTTTCTACTACATCATCTAAATGGTGCCCCAAAGCTACCTTTTTACATCCTAAATCCACAGCCAATCCATTTAAAGCACCCCGCCGCAAATTGGCGCAAAGGGCACATGGATTCTTTTCATTGCGGAGTTCAAACACAATTTCTCCAATATCAGTGGGTAACACATGAAAAGGCACCTGTAAATCCATACACCATTGTTGCAATCTATCGGTCTCCATACCAAAACCTAAATCTAAAAAAATGCCCTGCAAATCAAACTTTATAGGCGCTATCTTTTGTATGAGCGTCAAAGCATACAACAATACACCACTATCTTTTCCCCCAGATAACCCCACTGCCACAGTATCCCCATCAACAATCATATGATAATCAACAATAGCTTTTTTTACCCCTGCCAAAGCCCAGCGTTTAAAATCCTTTCTTTTGTTAACCACAATCTTCCTCC
>CATZDY010000104.1 GCA_958417755.1 uncultured Peptococcaceae bacterium | reverse complement strand
CCATCGACATTGACCAGCGCATCGAAGCCCGGGCGGGCTGCTCCATTCCGGAGATCTTCGCCCAGGGCGGCGAAGCCGCCTTCCGGGCCCTGGAGCAGGAGGAGACGGCTCTGGCCGGAGCATGCTCCGGCAAAATTCTCCTCACCGGCGGCGGCGTGGTGACGGTGGCGGCGGTCCCAGCAGCACATACTATACAATTACCGCAAAAAGTGATGTTGGTTCAAAGATTTCTCCCCTTAGTACCAGGGTAAAAAAGGGGGCAGATGCAGCTTTTACCATTTCTGCAATTGAAAATTATGCCATTGATACTGTTATGTTAGATAAAACCAATGTTACAGCTGACTTAGTGGCTAAAGGCACCAATGAGTGGACTTATACCTTGAAAGATGTCAGAGGTACACATACCATTACTGTTACTTCTAAATTGGCCACTTTGGATGACTACCAATATAAAGTAAAAGTTTCAGCGGGTGATTTTGACTTTAATACAAACTACTACAATGGAAATGAATTGATTTTAGCTGCCTTGAATCAAGAATTGCCTGTGATTGTAAAAAATGATAGGTTCATTTCCTATCTAAACAAAGCCAACGCCAAATTGCAAGAAAAAGCGGATTCCTTTGTTTACGACGGACAGAAAGTGAAAAATGCGGAAGAACTTTTGGATATTGCTGTCAAGCAAATGGATAGTATTTTGATTGACCAAATAGGTCTAACAAAAAGTTCTGCCGAGTATACAGCATGGAAAGCACTGCAACCCAGTGAAGCAGAAATCACAGGGGATTATATTTCCTCCTTGATTGAAAGTTACTGGGCCATGGTGAGAGCAACCCAGGAATCTGGTAAACTTGAAGCAAGGAAAGCAAAATTTGCCAATCTTGATATGGAAGAGATTGTACAAGCTGAGTTACAAAAAATAGGTTATGCCTATACTGCCAAAGACACCATTGATCGTTCAATGGATTATGATTTTTCCATTGAGGGACAAAGCATTAGTGGTTCTGTAACAGTCAATGTACCCATTGAAATTCCTGTTACCTTAGGTATTGATCCAACTTCTTATCGCTTTACCGGAGAAGTGGTTACAACAGGTACTTTGGGGACCAAAACCTTTACAGAAATCAATGATTTCACCCATTATATGGCGGAAAATTTCCTTTATGAAAATCCCACCATTAAAGACTTTATTGTGAAATATGGTGAGAATGTTGCTATTACTGGTCAAGGAGAAGCCACAGCCTATGTGATGGAAAAAGATAATGCAGAAGCCAAAGCGCAAATGATTGAGGATATTGTGGCAAAAGTGGTGGCCAATGTTGAGCCTCAAATCATTGCTGCACATCCGGAATTAAGCGACAAGGATATCACAGCTGATTTGACCAGTGAAATTAAGAATAAAATGGGGGACTATATCAACGACACTCTAACCGATGCCTTGAATACAACCCGGACCAAAACCATCAATGAGAAACATATTGTTATTGAAGTTACTAAAGGTACAATATAAGTCAAAAAGTCATGAAAATGAAATAAAGAAATATAATTATATAGGGGACAATCATTGTCCCCTATATAACCATGAAAAGGGAGAAAAACAGTGAAAAAATATTCTCGGATTTTAGCCATTTTTTTGGCCCTGGTGTTGTTGCTTGCCATGACCACCAGCGCCATGGCGGCGGATACCACGAGCACGGCTGCAACAACGGTGACTTTTACTGATGTGGCTAAAGATACAGCCCAAGGGCAGGCCATTTATAAAATGGTGGAAGCAGGGTATGTGAAAGGTGATGGAGACGGTAGATTCCGTCCTAATGATCCCCTTACTAGGGCTGAATTGGTTACTTTGGTGAACCAAGTATTTCATTATACCACTGTGGCCGACAGAGTCGCTTTTTCTGATATAAACCAAGCCCAATGGTTTTATCAGCCTGTTCGCATCGCCCAGGCTGCCGGTTATATTGCCGGATATCCTGATAATACTTTCCGTCCCAATGCCAATATTACCAGGGAAGAAGTATGCAGCATTCTGAATAAAATTATGAAGTTTGAAGTGCTTCCCTATGATGGTGTTGTAGCGGATCCCATCTCTCCATGGGCTGAAGAAGCAGTGAAGACCCTGTTGTCTAACCGGATTTTTGTCTTGGAAGCAAACAATACCTTCCGGGCTACAGCTGCCATTACCAGGGCAGAAGTTTGTGAGGCTTTGGCAAAGTTTATTACCACATCCCCACCCACAGTGACTGGGAATGAAGATAACAATTCTGAAAACCAAGATGAAAATACCAACAATAATACCAATACAGATGAAACCAACAAGGATTCCGTAACCAGTAGTGGCGGTGGTGGTGGTACCAGTAGTGGTGGTAGTGGTAATGGTAACACAGATACCGATACACCATCCCAAGATGAAATCATAAAAGCAATGAAGGATGCCATTTATAGTTTGGAAGCAGATGTTATTCCCCGTCTTTCCACTGATGAGCAGATTGAGATTGTGAATGATGTTATCTACAATATGAGAGCCTATATTGACAATACAAAGTTTGATTATGAGTCTGCCGTCCAAACAGTGAAAGGTAAATATAATCTGTTACCTGAAGTACAAAAAGAAGAACTCAAAGATGTGGTGACTGGTAATGTACCTACAGTGGTCCTATTGACCTTAGAAGACTATTTTTTAGGTTAGTTTTTGAAAAATTGGAAGTAATGTTATCAATGATGGGATGATGATGGCTTTTAGAAAGGGAAAAATCTCCTTTAAAAAGGAGGTTTTCCTCTTTTCTTTATAATCCCTGAGCATTTTGTTTTGGAGAATATTGTATTGTTCTTTAAAACAAAATGCTTTATAGTGAGTTAAAATATAGGAAATAAGATTGTATATTTTCAGGCGTTTTCTTTTTTATTTTAGATGAAGCAAAAAACCATTTTATTCTAAGAAAAAATATATAAAGAAAAGAAAGAGGTAATCTGAATCAAATATAAAAAATGGATTTTAGGGAGCTGGCTTTTGGTTTTATTATGGATGGGCCTTATCTTTTCCTTTTCCCAGCAGCCTGCCGTGGAGTCAAAGGCTGTGAGCCGGGAAGTGGTGCGGGAAGTGGCTCCCATTGTACATCCCGGTTTTCATCACTTGGAGCCAAAAGAGCAGGAGTCCATAATTGCCAATATGCACGGTCTGGTGCGCAAACAAGCCCACAGTGCTTTGTATTTTGCCTTGGCTATCCTATCCATGGGGGCCCTGGCTATGCAAGGAAAAAAAGGCTGGGTTAGGATTTTTATCTCTTTAACCATATGCTTGCTTTTTGCCATGAGTGACGAATTTCACCAAACCTATGTGCCAGGCCGCAGTGGAGAGTGGCGGGATGTGGCCATTGATTTTGGCGGAGCTCTGTTGGGGGTATTGATATTCCAGCTGCTCGCAATTTTGCTTGGAAGATTAAGAAAGAAGAAATATCGATAAAAGTAGCACAAAGGGATTATGTTCTAGCCAATTTAAATAAATTATATGTAGAAAAGAGGGATTGTATGATTTTAATCACTGGCGGCGCAGGATACATTGGCAGCCATACTTGTGTAGCCTTGTTGCAGGCAGGTTATGATATTGTGGTGCTGGACAATTTTTGCAATAGCCAGCAAGAAGCCTTAAACCGGGTCAAAGAGATCACCCAAAAAGATTTTCCCTTTTACCAAACTGATATCCGGGATGAACAAAGCTTGATCCAGATTTTCCAGGCCCACCCCATAGAGGCTGTCATCCATTTTGCCGGCTTAAAGGCTGTGGGGGAATCCACAGAAATTCCCCTGGATTATTACCACAACAATGTGGGGGGTACCTTGACCCTCTGTAAAGTAATGGCTGAGCAGGGCGTTAAAACCATGGTTTTTTCCTCCTCAGCCACTGTATACGGGGATCCGGAACAGGTGCCCATTCCTGAAGAGGCCAAGTTGCAAGTCACCAATCCCTATGGCCGGACCAAATTGATGATTGAAGATATTTTGAGAGATCTCCAGGCCGCGGATCCCCAGTGGCGCGTTGCTTTGTTGCGGTATTTCAATCCCGTGGGGGCCCATAAAAGCGGACGCATAGGGGAAAACCCCAATGGCATTCCCAACAACCTCATGCCTCGGTTGCTGTGGGCAGCAGCAGGAAAAATTCCTGCCCTTACTGTATACGGTGACGATTACCCCACCCCGGACGGCACCGGGGTGCGGGATTATATCCATGTGATGGATTTGGCCCAGGGGCACGTGAAGGCCATTGCGCATATCCAACAGAAACCCGGGATATACACCTATAACCTGGGCACAGGCAAAGGATACAGCGTGTATGAATTAATCAAGGCCTTTGAACAAGCAGCCAATATTAACATCCCCTGGGTGGTCACCCCCCGGCGGCCCGGGGATATCCCCCTTTGCTATGCGGATCCCGGCAAAGCAAAACAAGAGCTGGGCTGGGAGGCTACCCGGGATCTGGCGGACATGTGCCTTGATACTTGGCGTTGGTTTCAACAAAATCCCCAGGGATATTAAATGCAAAAAAGCAACTGCATTATTTTACAATAGGTAAGTGTTGCCCTAAAGGATTTTTCCTTATAAAAAGAAAACAATGGTAAAACAATCATAAGACAATGCACATGAGAAACAATATTAAGAATAGCTCTTGATATAGTTTCTTTTTTGTTTTAGAAAGAATAAGAGATTAAAATGCAATATTGCATACCGTTTTAAAACGTTAATTTTAATTTTTAGATGTAGAGATAATTAATAAAGTAAAGCCATTATTACTTGCTTGATGAATATGAAATTTATTCCTATACTAAGTATGATAACATAGAGAATATAACTTATAAATCATATATAAGATAGAGTTTGTTATTCTAAAGAATACTTCAGGGGGAGGTGACCTGATGGGACCTAAATTGCTTGCTTTGCGTTTAGAAAGGGGATTGACCCAGCAACAATTGGCTGATGCCTTATTGGTAAGCCGGCAATTCATCAGTAGTTTAGAACGGGGCATCATTGCCAGGCCCAGTGATGAGTTTACCTTGGATTGCGCCAAATTTTTCGGTGTAAAGGTGGAAGACTTGTCTACCAGTCCAGTGGTCCAAGATATTATATCCCGTATAAAAAAAGCAAATTAAAACAAAATTGCACCATAAAGCTAAGACTGCATAATAAACCATGATTGTTTATTATGCAGTCTTTTTATTTAACAAAGATATTTTTCATAGTCATGGTAAATAAATCATCCAAATCAATGCCACAATCCCTTGCTAGGTTTCATTTAGCAAAGATGATATCCTTTGTGCGAAGGGAGGTGGGAAAATGGCTATCAATAAAACACCTGTGAGTGCAGCTCTGCGGTTGGAATTGCAAAACGGAATAGATGATGAAGGAAATCCGGTTTATAAAACCAAAACCCTCAATAACTTGAAGATTAACGCAACCCCCCAACAGGTTCATGATGCAGCCAATGCTTTGGCAGGTTTACAAAGCCGGCAAGTCAATGCCCTGTATCAAGTGGATGTAAACCGTTTGCAAGCTGAATAAAGAGCAAAGTACCCGTAAAATTATGAATAACCAGCCCCTTGGGGGAAAGGAGGAATACCAATGGCCCAAGCCTTA
Organism: uncultured Peptococcaceae bacterium; assembly: GCA_958417755.1. Lineage (GTDB taxonomy): Bacteria > Bacillota > Desulfotomaculia > Desulfotomaculales > Desulfocucumaceae > CATZDY01. The sequence continues at coordinate 3,336 of CATZDY010000104.1, read as the reverse complement.
AAATTGTCATTTCGCAATGCCACAGGAAAAAGCACATCCTTGCGCTTTGATGATCCCAAAACAGATTTGACCCCAGAACAAGTGATTGCAGCCATGGATCAGGTGATTGCCAGCAATGCCTTCACTTCCACTGGCGGAGATTTGGTGGCCAAGCTAGAAGCTGTGATCATAGAAACCACAGAAAACCTCTTATACCAAGCAGAATAAATGAAGGCAAAGCCGGGCGAATCGTTTCATTGCCCGGCTTTGTGGTGGTAAAAGCAGAATAAAATGTAAAGAACACTTTTTTTCAACAAAATTTTACTTGGTTTAGCAGGATAATAATAAGCAATGGCGAATTTTAATCCATACATTCCTGTTGTGAACAAAAGATCCAAAGAAAGATTAACTCATCATGCTTTGATAGTTGGAAAGCAAATTCCTAATGAAAAGCATAGTGACAAATCAAAACAGAGTGAAGCGTTGACGAATGTTAGGGAACCAAAGAAGTAAAAAAACGCTACCACAAAGGTTGATTGTTGTGCTTAGGAAAAAGAAAGTTCTTTTCTGTATGGTAAACAAAGCTTGTTATTCAATTCCTCTTGTATTTCTTCCCCAGTTATTTCTACCCAAGGGGTGCCTTGTATGTTAGGAACCAATGGTAGAAGTAGGGAAGACAAGGGGTTTTTGTCATTTAAAGACAATTCTGAAAAACTATAAAAAATCAATCATAAGTTTTTTATAGTTTAGGAGAAATCGAATGGAACTGAAAGGATTCAAACATGGATACTGGAGCTAAGAATATGCCGGAGAAAATATTTCTCTCTTCCCCTCATATGAGTGACCAGGGCTTTGAACAGCAATATGTGCAAAGGGCTTTTGATACCAATTGGATTGCTCCCTTGGGAGAGAATGTCAATGAATTTGAAAAAGAATTGGCCCAGCATGTGGGGGCCAAGGCAGCAGCTGCTTTATCTTCCGGTACAGCGGCCATACACCTGGCCTTAAAAGCAGTGGGCGTGGGACCTGGTGACATTGTGCTGTGCTCCAGCCTAACCTTTTCCGCCACAGCCAATCCCATTGTGTATCAAAATGCCGTGCCAGTGTTCATTGATTCTGACAAGAAAACCTGGAACATGTCGCCTGACGCTTTAGCAAGGGCCTTAGAACATTTCACTGCCCAAGGAAAACGTCCCAAAGCTGTATTATTGGTGCATCTTTACGGCCTGGCAGCAGATATGGATACAATTATCCCCTTATGCGCCAAATATCAAGTCCCCCTCATCGAAGACGCCGCAGAATCTCTGGGCACCACCTATGAGGGCAAAAATTACAGGGGATACACCGGAACCTTTGGCGATTATGGCATTTTTAGCTTTAATGGCAACAAAATCATCACCACCTCCGGCGGCGGCATGTTGGTTTCCAACTTGGCGGATCAAAAGCTGGCAGAAGAAAAAATCGCCAAAGTCCGCTTCTGGGCCACCCAATCCAGAGACCCAGCCCGGCATTACCAGCATAGCGAACTGGGCTATAACTACCGCATGAGCAATGTGGTAGCTGGCATAGGCCGAGGGCAGCTGAAAGTACTGGACCAGCGAATTGCCAAAAAGAAATTTATTTTTCAATACTACAAAGAAGCTTTTGCTGAAATAGAAGACATAGCCATGATGCCAATCAATGCCTGGAATCAGCCTAATTACTGGTTGAGCTGCATGACCTTAAAAGGCCAGGTAAAACCCTTGGACATCATGTTGGCCTTAGAAAAAGAGAACATAGAATCAAGACCCATCTGGAAACCCATGCATTTGCAGCCCTTTTTTGAACAATATGATTTTGTTACAAAAGAGCAAAAAGGAAGTGTGGCGGAAGAATTATTCAAACAGGGCCTTTGTTTGCCCTCAGATACAAAAATGACGCCAAAAGATTTGGAGAGAATTGTAGGGATTATCAAAGGATTGTGGCGGTGATGCTAGATGCAAACAGAACTCAATACCAAAACACAAACCCATGTGTCTCCAGGATTTTTTCAAAAAAAAGGTATTTATGGAAGATTTGTAAAAAGACCCATGGATTTAATTTTAGCAATACTGGCCCTCATTGTTTTGAGTCCTATACTGTTGATTGTGGCCCTATTGGTCAGGATAAAATTGGGCACTCCTGTGATATTCAAACAAAAGCGCCCTGGATTGCATGAAAAGATATTTACCCTATATAAATTCCGTACCATGACAGATGAAAAAGATGAAAAGGGGTTGCTCTTACCCGATGAAGTACGGCTTACGAAATTCGGAAAAATGCTGCGGTCTACTTCTTTGGATGAATTGCCTGAATTAATCAATATTATAAAAGGGGATATGAGCGTCATTGGCCCCCGGCCTTTGCTGATCCAATATTTGCCCCTTTATAATGCTCATCAAAGAAGAAGACATGAAGTGAGGCCCGGTTTATCAGGATTGGCCCAAGTTAATGGGAGGAATTTAATTTCTTGGAAAAAAAGATTTGATTTGGATATACATTATGTAAATAATGTAACTTTTATAGGTGATTTGAAACTTATTTTGAAAACCCTTAGAAAAGCTGTAGAAAGAGATGGAATTAATAGTGAAACATCTGTAACGATGGAACCATTTCAAAAAGATGGAGATTCTCTATAGTAAAACTGCTAGGAGCAATATTTATATAGATTAAATAAAGGGATTGTTAATGTTGAAAATTTTGTACGTTTCTACAATATCAAATACAATTAATGCGTTCTTAATTCCTCATATTGAATTTTTACTAAAAGAAGGGCATCAAGTTGATATTGCATGTAATCTTACTAAAAAAATAAGTTCAGATTTAATAGAAAAAGGTTGTGAGGTTTTCGATATCAGTTTTCAACGTTCACCTTTTAAAATACAAAACTTTACAGCCTATAAAAAGTTGAAAAATTTTATAAAAACGGGGAAGTATGAATTGATTCACACTCATACACCTGTGGCATCTTTTTTAGTAAGACTTGCTTGTAGAGATTTAAAAGAGATAAAGGTAATATATACGGCACATGGTTTTCATTTTTATAGAGGGGCGCCCATTAGAAATTGGATTATATATTATATAGCGGAACGTTTGTTAGCAAAATATACTGATGTACTTATTACTATTAATAAAGAGGATTATGTAAGAGCTAAGAATTCATTAAAAGTAAAAAGAGTTGAATATATTCCAGGTATTGGACTGGATACTAAGAAGTTTAGTTCAGGTGCAGTTGATAAAGAAGCTAAACGTATTGAAAAAGGAGTTCCAAAAGATGCTTTTGATATATTCTCTGTAGGTGAGTTAAATAAAAATAAAAATCATGAAACGATAATAAAA
>CATZDY010000103.1 GCA_958417755.1 uncultured Peptococcaceae bacterium | reverse complement strand
GCCATGATAAACCTTTTTCCATTGATACGCCAATATTCAACAAGCATTATGACTGCCTTGATTATAACACAATCAATAAAAAAATTCTACGAATATAGCATACGCCCAAAAAAACCATATATTGCCCTATGTAGAACTACAATTGTATTTTTCCCTGTAACGATTTACTTTGTATGCTCCAAGGCCTCCCAACATCGGATAACCTTGGCTGGATTTCCTGCCACCATGGTACCATCTGGGACATCCTTTGTCACCACTGCCCCAGCTGCCACCACCACATCATTTCCAATGGTTACACCGGGCATAATCAAAGCATTGCCACCAATCCAAACATGGTTACCAATTGTTATGGGTTTACCGAATTCAAGCCCGGATATCCTTTGCGCAGCCAAAGCTGGGTGTGTTGCTGTATAAATCCCCACCCGGGGGCCTAGCAAACAATGGTGTCCAATGGTAACAGAACAAACATCCAGAATGATGCAATCAAAATTCGCGTAAAAATAATCCCCCACATAAATTTGGGAACCATAATCACAACGAAAAGGCGGTTCTACAAAAACCCCATTCCCCACAGAACCCAATAATTGCTGCAATAAGGATGCTCTTTCTTCTTGTTGCTCTTCTGTCGTACAATTATATTTTTGGGTCAATGTCCGAGCCCGTTGTCTGCCTGCTACCAATTCTTTATCTAAGGCATTATATAATTGGCCTGCCAGCATTTTTTCTCTTTCTGTCATGTTTTCCTCCTTCAATGTTTACCCTTTGACTCTATTTTACCCCATTTCTTGCTAATCATTTCGCAATGTGGCTTTCATTCTGTTGGTATAAACCAGCATATCCAATGCATCTATGATAGAAGGAACCAAAATATCCGCCCGGGTCACCAAAGCTGGGCAGCATCCCTCTGGCCCCATAACAGCAATGGAAATATCCGCTGCAGCAAACATTTCCAAATCATTAAGGCCATTGCCAATGCATAAGGTCTTTCCTTCTAATTCTTCTACAAATTTTTTCTTCCATTGCGACACCCCTTCTTGGGAACAGGTTTTAACTGTTACACCTAAGGAGCGGCATTTTTCCTTCACAGTACCATATGTATCTGCTGTTACAATGTATACAGCAAGTCTTTTTTGTAATGCCTGGATTTTTTCTTCCACCCCTTGGATCAATGAACCATCCAGGGCAATGGTCCCATTATAATCAAATACCACTTGCTGGATCTGCAATTTTTCTTGCCCTGGGATATGAATATCAAGCATGCCAAAATCCTCCTAACCGTACATCCCAGCCACATACTCTTTGGTTTTTTGGTGCATAGGGTGGGAAAAAATTTTTTCCGTTGCCCCAAATTCCACCACTTCTCCTTCAAATAAAAAGGCCGTATGATGGGCAATTCGTTTTGCCTGGGATAAATTATGGGTAACAATAATAATCGTATAATGTTGACTAAGGGCAAGCAACATTTCCTCAATCTTGGCCGTGCTTTGCACATCCAAAGCAGAACAAGGCTCATCCAACATCAATACATCAGGATTTACAGTTAAAGCCCTGGCAATGCATAATCTCTGCTGTTGCCCGCCACTGAGTTTGGTTGCTTGTTTCTGCAAGTCATGCTTTACTTCATGATACAATCCAGCTAAAATCAATTTTTCTTGCACCAAAGCTTCCAATTTCTTTTTATCCTTGATTCCGTAAAAAATAGGTGCATATGTCATATTCTTATAGATAGAAAAAGGAAAAGGAGTAGGCTGTTGAAACACTAGCCCCACTCTCCGACGCAGCTCTTCTGTTTCCATGGTTCCAATGTTTTTTCCCTCTAGGAATATGCTACCAGTTACTTGGGCATTGCTATCTTCTAGAATCATATTGTTAATGGCTTTTAATAACGTGGACTTTCCACAACCTGAGGGACCAATAATGGATGTAATCTTATGTTTTTGAAATTCCATGGAAATATTCTTTAAAACAATTTGCTTATCATAAAATACAGAAACTTCATTCAATGTTATCATTGCTTCCATGCTATTTTCCCTTTCTCAGCCCATACAATAAAGCCAACCCATTGGTTATCAATACAATGGCCATTAATACAAAAGCTGTTCCATAGGCTTTTTCCGCAGAAACTCCTTGGGTAAGCAGCATATATAAATGATAAGGCAATGCCATGGAAGGCTCAAAAACACTTTTGGGCACAGGTGAGGCAATGACTGCACCTGTAAATATCAAAGGAGCCGCTGCTCCAATGGCATAACACCCTCCCAATACAATGCTGGAAATCAGCTCCCCTTGACACTGGGACCAAACAATCTTCCGAATGGTATAAAATTTAGAAACACCTAGGGCATAAGAAGCATGCACCATAGAGGCATTCATTTCCTGCAAAGCTTTTTCCACCCTCACAGCAATAAAAGGCAAAATCATGATACCCAGGGTAAGGCTTCCAGCCAATATGGATCTTCCCATGTCCATATAGAGTACAAACATGGTATACCCAAAAAGCCCTAACACAATGGAAGGAATACCTGCCATACATTGTAACACCAATTGTACTAACACAGCCAACCGTTTCTTATGGCAGTAATATACCAAATATATTGCTGTGGCTATTCCCAATAGGGAAGCAAATATACAAGCAAGGCCAGCATAATATAGGCTTCCTACAATGGCTGGCAAAATACCTCCTTCGGTTCCAATCACAACACCCCGGGGTAAACCGGTAAGAAACTCTACAGTAATGGCATGTCTGCCCTGTAAAAAAATATAGATAAAAAGAAATAGAATGATGCCAATGACCAAAAACCCCATACCATAAACCCAAACCTTGGTTATTTGTTCCTTGATTCTCATGCACTTTCCTCTAGTTTTTTATTTTACTCTTAGCCCAAAAAACTGTAATATTCAAGGCCAAAAGAATGATTAGCAATACCAAACCTGCAGCAAAAAGCGCACTATAATGCAGGCTTCCCACTTCCACCATCCCCATCTCTAAAGCAATTAAAGAAGGAATGGTTTGTCCCTTCCCCAATAAAGCAGGAAAAATAGGAGCATTGCCAATCACCATCATCACAGCCATGGTTTCCCCCATAGCTCTTCCCAAAGATAACACCACACTCATCCATATCCCCTTTACTGATGCAGGCATGATAAGCTGATTTATCATATACCATTTTGTGACCCCTAAAGAAGCAGAAACATTATGATACCTTTCTCTCAACTTCACCATGGTCTCGCCACAGGAAGAAACCATAAATGGTAAAATCATGACAGCCAATAAAACCCCTCCAGCCAATATGGATTCCCCGGTTGCCTGTCCCAAATATTCCAAGCCCTTGACAATAAAAAGTAAACCAATAAAACCATATACCACTGAAGGAATGCCTGCCAATAAATCAATAAAAGGTTTCATGATTTTTCGCCCTTTAGTCGGAATGATATAAGCATAAAAAACAGCACATCCCACACCTACAAATAAAGCAATTGCTACAGCAATGCAGGATATATAAATTGTTGCCAATATAATAGGCAATATCTGAAAGCTAGCTTCTCCTACATAAGACACAGGGCTCCATTTGCTGCCGCACAAAAATGAAAGCAAACCAATTTGTTGTAACAAAGGCCAGCTTTCTTTGACCAGAAAAAATACAATACAGCCCAATGCCAGAACTGAAACAGTGGTTAACAAACAAATGCTAAAACAAAAAACTCGATTTTCCCATTTGCGTAGCAACATATCCATCCCTCAAAAAAAACCCCCGCTACATATATAATAGCAGCGAAGGTTATCTAGGCTTAGTTTCACTTAAAAGTCCTTATGATTGTTTGGGAATATATCCATTGTCAACCACAGCCTTTTTCCCAACATCAGAATAAATATAATCAATGAAAGCCTGTTCTGTTGCAGTCAAATCACCATTTTTAATGAATAACAATGGTCTTTGAATGGGATAACTGCCATTTAGAATATTCTCTTCTGTAGGCGCTATGCCATCAACTTTTAAGGCTGTGAGATGATCAATATTTTGATTGTATACCCCAAAAGAAGCATACCCTATGGCAAATTTATTTTCAACAATTTTAGTAGCCAAAGCTCCCATGGAAGGGGACTGCACCGCATTAGGAGAGATTTCCATCTCACCCATCACAGCTTTTTGAAATACCTCATAGGCGCCACCACTCAAATCTCTAATCACAACCACAATTTCATTATGGGATAAAGCAGGGTCTACCTCATCCCAATATTTATATTTTCCAGAAAAAATATTGCGAATTTCTTCTGTTGTTAAGCTATCCTTTATATTTGCAATGGGATTTTCAGCATTCACAGATACAGTTAAAGCATCAGCTGCCACTACAAATTCCTGGTAATTGGAAATTTTCTCTTTTTCCGAATCCTTGACAGTCCTGGCTACCATACCAAAATCACTGGTACCATCTAACACGCTTTTGATTCCCACCCCAGAACCACCAGATGCAACAAAGATAGAAATATTTTCTGCGGGAAAATCAGGATTCACCTTATCCCAGGTCTCATATTGCTCTGTAAAAGTAGAAGCAATGGAAGCAATAATAGGAGACAAGGAAGAGGAACCGTTAAACATCATTTGTGCCTTAAATTTCCCTTGGGACAGATGCTCGCCATCACCTGTTCCACCATTACCACAGCCAGTAAACAACAATGACAATACAAACACCAACAAAGACAACACACATAATCTTTTCTTCATGACACCATCTCCTTTTTTACACTTAGCCCCAGTATAGCCTCCAAACCAAGGATATGCCATTGTGCATATGGAAATCCATGCATCCTATGTCAGTCAAAGGATAGCATTCTAGGATATTTTACTGGCTCATCTGGCCCAAAGTCCAATTTAAAATTTCCATCACAACATGACAATGCATAAGATTTGTTTATATACCTCCTGGGGCCAAGGGAAAAAAGGAGTATAAGCATGGACTATAAAATATCCCCCGCCAAACAAGCATCTATCATGGCATTTTGCAATTTACCAGGAGATACTGCATCTCCTACCATATATACTTCTTTTACCTTTTCCTTTAATTCTTCACAAAGTTGGCTATCTGGATGGGCTCCCACTGCCAAAACCACTGTATCCGCCACTATGGTTTCCAACTGACCATCCTTTTGGTACTGAACCCCTGTGGGCGTAATTTCCTCCACCAAAGCCCCTGTTACTATTGTTACCCCAAACTGTTCCAATTCCTGTATAACAGACTGCCTGTTGCTTTGACCAAAGGATAGTCCAATATCCGATTTTTTCTCCAAAATGGTTACTTGCTTCAAACCCTGGGTGGCTAGTTTTAATACTTTTTCTATATTTTCCTGCCGCTGCAAAATAAGGAAATGCATCACTTCCGGCGTAAGCGCGCCTTGGGTAGCAAGAAGACGGGCTGTTTCACAACCAACAATACCTCCCCCAATAATCACCACTTGGGTTCCAGTCTGTTTGATACCAGCCAACACATCCCTGGCTTGCACCACATGGGACTCATTTTCTCCTGGTACAGCAAGACTTGCAGGGGTGGAGCCAGTGGCTGCAATAATAGCATCCGCTTGGAAAGCCAAAACATTTTCCTCAGTAGCCTCTTTTTGCAAGACAATGTCCACACCCAATCTTTGCAATTCCAATTCCAGATCCCTGATCATGGTGAGATATTCTTTTCTTCTCGGGGGAGCTGCTGCTAAATTCAATTGTCCCCCTAGATTATCCGCTTTTTCCCATAGGGTGACTTGATGCCCTCGACAGGCTGCTGAGCGGGCTGCCTCCATGCCTGCGGGTCCGCCGCCAATGACCAAGACTTTTTTAGGCTTATAAGCTAAATCAGAGCTGGGTTCCACTTCTTTGCCAGCTTGAACATTCACCACACATGAAACTGCTTTTCCGCTTTGCAAAGCATCAAAACATCCTTGGTTACAACCAATACAATGCCGAATTTCTTGTAAACGATTTTCTTCTGCTTTGATAGGAAGATCCGGATCAGCCAAAAGCCCTCTGGCCATACCCACCATATCAGCAACCCCGGACTGCAGCAAAGACTCAGCCATTTGGGGGTCATTGATGCGATTGCAAAGAATAACAGGAATATCAGACACTTTTTTGATAATAGAAGATAAATATACATCACTGGCATGGGGGACAGACATACCTCCCATTTCGTTCCAATGACTGCTTACCCGAATTGCATCTACCCCAGCTTTTTTCAAGGTGTCGCATGCCCAAAAAATTTGCTCCCAAACAAGATATCTGAAAACATAATAGCCATCCACTTGGAAGAAAACAGAAAATTGGTTCCCAAGCTTTGATTTTATGCTTGTAATGATCCGCATGGCTATGGACATATGATAACGCCAATTCCCACTTTCTTTGAATAATTCAGAACCAAGAATTTCTACCCCATCAAAACCAGCTTTTTGTGCTCTAACAGCTGCCTCCATATAAAGTGAAACGATTTCATCCCAATTGATTGTTTCAATTTCTTCTCCCAAGCCATAAATCCCCTGGGACAACTGGGCTACAATAGGAGTTTTTTGCTCCTTTACCACCTCTACTAGCTGTTGTAATCCTGGTATATATTCATCTTGATCCAATCTTAGCACGGTTTGACAATGGGGTACATCAATGGCGCAAGCACCAATGACAATAAAACCCACTCCCCCCTTTGCCCGAGCCTGATAAAAACGAATCAATCGCTCTGTCACATAGCCCTTTTTGGCATATCCCAAATGCATTGCTGGCATCATAATCCGATTTTTTACTTGTAAACTATTCAGCTGAATGGAACGAAATAATCTTTGCAAAAAAACGACCCCTTTCTTCATTTCCTTTTATTCCACACCAATGAAACATTTCCGCCTTTTGGCGTACCTCATGATAACAAAGGCTTAACCAAAATATCTTCCTATTTACAACCTTTTGATTTTTCCTTTGGCTTGTTCTCCTCCTGTTCCCCCCACTACAATATTGTTTATCAAAAGAGTCGGTTGCGCATCACTCACAGGAACCCCTTGGCCGTCTTTGCCGCAAACTCCAATGCTAAAGCCAAGATCATTGCCAACCATTTCAATATTTTGTAAAACATCCGGTCCATTTCCTGTTAAGGTTGCTCCTCGTACCAAAGAGCCCACAACGCCATCATCAATCAGGTAGCCTTCTGACACCTCAAATACAAAATCACCTGTGGTGGGATTTACCTGCCCACCCCCCATTTTTTTCACTAGCAAACCATTGCTTGCTTGTTTCACAATATCCTCCGACTTATCCTTCCCTGGAGCAATATAAGTGTTGGCCATCCGGGGAATAGGCTTATCCTGATAAGACTCCCGTCGGCCATGACCATTGGAGGTACAATCCGCTTTCATTGCTGATAATCTATCATGTAAAAATTCTTGTAAAACACCATTCTTAATTAAAGTGACCTTTTGGGCAGGCGTGCCTTCATCATCAAAGGCGTAGGAACCATACCGTTTTTCCATGGTAGCATCATCAATCACTGTCACCTGGGAGGCAGCCACCTGTTGCCCTTTTTGGCCAGCATAAACAGACAATTTTTTTTGCACCAAATCAGCTTCCAAACCATGTCCACAGGCCTCATGCACCATGGTTCCACCAGCTTCCCCAGCCATAACCACAGACATTTTCCCCCTGGGAGCTGGTGTTGCTTCTAACATTTGAACCGCTCTTTTGGCGGCAATTTCTGCCATATTTGCAGGAGAATTGGTACGCAACAATTCGAATCCAGATACACCACCCACTGCTTCATAACCAGTTTGCATCATGCCATTTTGGGCAGCCACAGCTTGTACTACAAATCGGGTACGCACCCGTTGATCTTCCACATATTCACCTAAACTATTGGCAATCAGTACATTTTGTATAACATCAGAATATCCAACCACCACCTGTTTAATTTTTTCCTGGTCCATTGCCCGGGCTGTTGTATCCGCTAGTTGCATCATCTCTGCTTTTGTTTCTGTTTTTACAGTATCAGGCCATTCCTGAATATCAAAGTTTATCTTAGGATTTACTTTGCGCAATTGAATATGGTGCTCCTTTTGGGTTCCTTTTGCCGCATGACTCACAATTTGGGCAGCACCAACCAATCCTGTGGGCGTTACATCATTGGTATAGGCATAAGAAGTAGATTCACCTTGAATCACTCGAATACCAGCCCCAACATCTAAACCACTATGAACCCTTTCCATACGACCACCTTCACAGCCCATGCCTGTTACCTTTTTTTGCTCTATAAAAATATCAGCAAAATCCCCACCCTTTGCCAATGCAACTTCCAATACTTCCCTTACCATATCGCGATCCAGCAAAACATCATCCTCCTACTTCAATTCCATCTGTATGCAAACCACAACTTGTACTTTTGAAAATATTTTTAGTGTAAACAATTTAATTTGCTTTCATTCCAAACTTTTCATAATACAAAATTGCTTTAGCTCCATCACTGCATAAACCTCAGCAATATTTTCCACACACATGATAAGACAACCTTTAAAATTTATCAAAATTTCACGACTATACAAAAGAACTTTTAATCATTTGTTGCTGATAGAAAGGATAACTAAGTACATTTTTTCTTACCTGATTGATGATAATAAACATTCAATTTACCTTTTGGGCAGCTAAATCTTTGTTTTCTTTTTGTTTTTATCCAGTAAATCCATATTTATCCATTGTCCGTAAGTTTTTTCATAAAAACCGCTTATTTTTAAAATTTCTATTTGACTTCTTCCACAATTTTTTGTATACTTATCAATGCCGGCGGGGAAACAGCTTCCTCCCGGTCCACAAGGAGCTGTGGTGTAGTGGTTAACATGCCGGCCTGTCAAGCCGGAGATCGCGGGTTCAAGTCCCGTCAGCTCCGCCACTTACCTTGGCCACGGTAGCTCAGTTGGTAGAGCAGCGGACTGAAAATCCGCGTGTCGCTGGTTCGATTCC